>JBFWQJ010000025.1:0-18999 GCA_050249515.1 Dehalococcoidia bacterium
TCCAGCGCACGGCGGCGCGCTCGATCGGCTCGAACACGCCGAGGCGGATCAGGGCGTTCACGATCGTGGACGGCGCCGTCGCCGAAAGGTCGAGTCGGGGCATCGGTCGCCTCGGTTCACTGTCGCTCGCACCGGCCGGCGCGGCGTGGCCGCAGCATACGACGCCGAGCGCGCTACCCGCCCCGGCCGGCATGCTGCGTCCTCGTGTCATCGGCGCAGGCGCCAGTTACACCTGCATCACAATGCCGGGCTGCGTGCGTCCACAGCGCCCCCCGCGGCGTAGACCGCCGTACGCTCCGACCAACCAGGGCGCTCACTCCGTGACAGGTCAGGACGAGTTGCGCATCGCCGAATTCCTGATCACGACGACCTACGTCGGGTTCATCGTCCTCTTTCTCTTCGTGCTCGGGCGCGCGGCACGGGAACGCGGGCGCGCGCAGCTGGACGCCGCGCTCTTCTTCGGCGTGCTCGCCGCGCTCAGCGTCTTTGGACTGTTCGAGGGCCCGACGCGCAGCGCCGACCCCGGTGTGCTCATCGATCTGCGCCGCCTGCTCGCGATGTCGATGCCGCTGCTGCTCCTGCGACTGCTGGACGGCTTCACCCCCGTCCGGGCGCTCGCGACACGCCTCGCGCGCGCCGGGTACATCGTCTCGGCGCCGCTCGTCGTGCTCGCGGGCGAGGGCGTATCCGTCGCGCTCGTCCTGCCGGCGGCGTACTTCCTCTTCACGCTCGCGTACGCCGCGGTGGGCTTCGTGGGCTTCGCCTCGCGCAGCACCGGCGTCACGCGCCGCCGGATGCAGTCCATCGGCGTGGGGACCGGGTTGCTGATCTTCGTCGCGGTGCTCTCGACCGTGGCACAGTTCGTCGTCCTGCAGGATGTCGTGGTGGAGGGCATCGCCTCCGTCGCCTCGCTCAGTACCGCGTGCGCGTACTACCTCGGCATCGCTCCACCGGCGGCGCTGCGCCGGACGTGGCAGTACGGCGCGCTGACGGACGTGCTGCGGCTGCTCGCCACCACGCCCGCCTCCATGCCGCTGCGCCAGTCCGTGCCCCTGCTGAACGAGGGCATCGCGCATGCCTTCGGCGCCCCGAACGCAGCGGTGCTGCTGTGGGACGACGCGCAACAGGCGCTGGTCTCCCCCGGCGAGCGCGTGGAGGACTACCCGGAGTACCACCCCCAGAGCGCGCTCGTGACGCGCGTGTTCGAGTCGCAGCGCGCGCAGTTCTTCGACGATGCGCCGGCGCTGGACCCGGCGAACGCTGCGCTCTACGCGCGCATGCACTCGTACTCGCTGCTGGCCGCGCCGATCCGCACCGCGGCCGGTCCGGTGGGCGTGCTCACGCTCTACTCCCCGCGCGCCTCCGTCTTCTCCAGCGACGACATCCCGTTCACCGAGACGGTGAGCGAGCAGGTGTCCGCCTTCTTCGTGCGCCACGAGCTGGTGCAGCAGGCGGTGACGATGGAGGCGCAGGAGGAGGCGATGCGGCTGAAGGAGGATTTCCTGGCCGCCGCCGCGCATGACCTCCGCACGCCGCTCACCGGCATCCTGGGGCGCGCACAGCTGCTGCTCCGCCGCGCGGTGCGTGACCCGGAGGCGACTCCGAGCCGCATCGAGGACCTCCGCTCGCTCGTGGAGGACGGCAAGCGGATGCAGCGCCTGACGGAGGGGCTGCTGGAGGTCTCCCGCCTGGAGCACGGCTTCACCGCCGACCGCGAGCCGACCGACCTGCACGTGCTCGCCCGCGACGTCGTCGACTCGCTCGCGGAGCACCGCCAGTCGATCGACGTGGTCGGCGAGGCGCGCGCGGCCGTGGACGCGGAGCGGTTCCGGCAGGTGCTGCAGAACCTGGTCGACAACGCCGTGAAGTTCACGCCAGGCGGGGGGGCGATCCTCGTGGAGATCGAGGACCTCGATGACCTCGTCCGCGTGAGCGTGACCGACTCCGGCCTCGGCCTCGCCACGGACGAGGTGAACACGATCTTCGAGCGCTTCCAGCGCGGCAGCGCGGCGACGCGCGGGCTGATGGGCGGCATGGGCGTCGGGCTGTACCTCTGCCGGCGCATCGTGCAGGAGCACGGCGGCACGATCCGCGCCGAACGCCGGCCCGAGGGCGGCGCGCGCTTCATCGTGGAGCTGCCGCAGCCCGACGAGGAGCCCGAGACGATGCGGCTCGGCGCGCCGGCAACGGCGGGCGATGAGCCGCGGGACGCGCGCGCCTCCGCGCGCTTCGCGCCGAGCGGCTCCTGACCCCCGGCGAACGGGCGCTCCCTAGACCACGCCCGCCTGTCGCGCGCGCGCCAGCACCGTCTCCGCGCGGCCGATGTGCGCCGCATCCACCATCTGCCCGCGCAACGTGATCGCCCCGCGCCCCTCGGCGCGGCCCGCCTCGACGGCGTCCAGCAGTTCCTGCGCGTCGGCGGCGTCCTGCGCGGTGGGGGTGAACAGCTCGTTCACCACCGCGATCTGGTCGGGGTGGATCGTGAGGCGGCCGGTGAAGCCCATCGCCACGGCCTCCTGGCAGTCGCGGCGCAGCCCCTCGAGGTTGCGGATGTCGACGTACACGGTGTCCAGCGGCTGCACGTCCGCGGCCACGGCGCAGAGCAGCGTCTGCACGCGGCAGTAGCGGAACACATCCAGCAGCACGCCCGCCTCGTCGCGGTTGCGGCGCGCGCCGATCGCGGCGGACAGGTCCTCCGCGCCCCACGTCAGGGCGGAGACGCGGTCCGCCGTCGGGATCTCGGCGAGGTGCACCGCACTGTGCGGCGTCTCCGTGCCGAGCACGACGAAGGTGACGCGCCCGGCGGCGTGGCCGAACTCCGCCTCCAGCCGCGCGACCTCCTCCGCGTAGGTCTGCACGTCCGCACGGTTGTTGATCTTCGGCAGCATGTACGCGTCCGGCGGCGCGGCCATCGTCGCGCGCAGGTCGTCACGCCACCACGGCGTGTCCAGCGCGTTCACGCGCACCACGCGCTCCTGCCGCCCGAAGTCCACGTCCCGCAGCCAGCCCGCCACCAGCCCGCGCGCCTCGTCCTTGCGGTCCACCGTGACCGCGTCCTCCAGGTCGAGCACGAGGCTGTCCGCCTCCAGCGTGAGCGACTTCGTGAGCATGCGCTCGTTGCCACCCGGCACGAAGTGCACGGCGCGGCGCAGGCGGGCGTCTGGCATGGTCGGGACCCTCAGGGTGCACGAGGAGTGGACGATCGCGACTCTACACCGCGCCCGCCCCTCGTTCACGACCCCGCGGGCCGCGCCTCCTGCCGCTTCATCAGGCTGATGAACACGTCCTCCAGCGACGGCGCGATCGCCTCGATCGTCGCGCCCTCGAGGCCGGCGGCGGCGAGCGCGGCGCGCAGGTCGTCGGCGTCGCCGCTGGCCATGAGCGCGTGGATCGCGTCGCCGTACAGGCTCACATCGGAGATCTCGGGGCGTCCCTGGAGCAGCGCCAGCGCCCGCAGCGTGTCCGCGCTGCGGATCGCGAACAACTGCCCGCGCAGGAAGTTCGCCTTGAACTCCTCGGGCGTCGCGAGCGCGGTGAGCACGCCGGTGTCGATCATCGCGACCCGCGCCGCGTGCTCCGCCTCGTCCAGGTAGTGCGTGGTGGCGAACACGGTGACGCCGGTCGCCGCCAGCCCGTGGATCATCGTCCAGAACTCCCGGCGCGAGACCGGGTCGACGCCCGCCGTCGGCTCATCGAGGAACAGCAGCGGCGGGCGGTGGACGATCGCGCACGACAGCGCGAGGCGCTGCTTCCACCCGCCGGAGAGGTGCGCGGCCAGTTGCGTCTCGCGCCCCTGCAGCCCCGCCATCGCGATCAGCTCGTTCACGCGGGCGCCGAGGCCGGCGCGGGGGACGGCGTAGATGCCGGCGTAGAACTCCAGGTTCTCGCGCACGCTCAGGTCCTCGTACAGCGAGAAGCGCTGGCTCATGTAGCCGATGCTCTGCTTGATGCGCTCCTGCTCCGTGCGGATGTCGAAGCCGAGCACCCGCCCGGTGCCCTCGGTCGGCGCGAGGATGCCGCAGAGCATGCGGATCGTGGTGCTCTTGCCCGACCCGTTCGGCCCGAGGAACGCGAAGACCTCGCCGCGGCGCACGTCGAACGTGACGTCGTTCACGGCGACGCGCTCGCCGAAGCGCTTCGTCAGCCCGTGCACCTCGATCGCCAGTCCCGGCGCGGCGTCCGTCGGTGTGTCCGTCGCGATGTCCGTGGTCATGCGCCGGCCCTCACTCGATCGTCTTCCGGAAGCGCGAAACCGACACGCCGAGGGTGAAGAGCGCGAAGACGGTGAGCGCCGCCGCCTGCGGCCAGAGCACCTCCACGCCGACGCCCTTCAGGATCACGCCGCGCAGGATCTCCAGGTAGTACGTCATGGGGATCGCCAGGCTCATCCACTGGAAGATCTGCGGCATCCCCTCGCGCGCGAACAGGAAGCCGGACAGCAGGATCGAGGGCAGCAGCGTGAACATCGTCATCTGCAACGCCTGCGCCTGGTTCCGCGCCACCACCGAGATCGCGAGGCCAATGCCGAGCGTGCCGAAGAGGAACGGGAGCGTGAGCAGCAGCAGCTCCACCGTGGAGCCCTCCACCGGCACATCGAACAGCACGCGGGCGACCATCAGCGTCATCACCGTCGAGGCGAGACAGAGCACGATGTTCGGGAGGATCTTGCCGAGCATCAGCTCGCCCGGCTTCACCGGCGAGACGATGAGCTGCTCCAGCGTCCCGCGCTCGCGCTCGCGCACGACGGCGAGCGAGGTGAGCAGCACCGCCTGCAGCTGGAGCACGAGCCCGATCAGCGCCGGCACCATGAACTTCACGCTCAGCATCCGCGGGTTGTAGAGGACCACCGGGCGCAGGTCGATGCCGCCGCGCGCGCCGCCGGACTGGCCCATGCGGTTCAACGTCTCCACCGTCACGATCGCGGACTGCACCTGCGTGATCAGGCCCCCGCTGAACATCGCCGTCTGCGCCACGCTCGGGTCGGATCCGTCCACGATCAGCTGCGTGGCGACCGGGCGGCCGGCGAGCACCTCGTCGCCGAACTCCGCGGGGATGACCAGCGCCACCTTCGCCTCGCCGGAGTCGATCGCGTGCATCGCCTCCTCGCGCGTGCCGACCCAGCGCACGATCGTGAAGTAGCCCGTGTTGTGGAAGGACTGCGCGTAGGAGCGGCTGCTCGCCGTCTGCGACTGGTCGAGGACGACTGTGGCGATGTGGTCGGTGACCGCGTTCAGCGCGTAGCCGAACAGCAGCAGCTCCACGATCGGGATGCCCACGACCAGCGCGAGCGTGACGCGGTCGCGTCGGACCTGGATCAGCTCCTTGCGCATGATCGCCCACAGCCGAGCGGTGTTCACCGCGCGGCCGCCTCGAAGCGCGCGTCGATCGGCATGCCGGGCTTCAGCGCGCCGTCCGCGTTCATCACCGTCGCCTGCACCCCGAAGACGAGGTTCAGGCGGTCGCTCTCCGTCTGCACGTTGCGCGGCGTGAACTCCGCCTCCTGGTTGATCGACGTCACGACGCCCTCGAACGTGCGGTCCGGGTACGGGTCCGTGGTGATGACGAGCCGCTGCCCGACGGCGACGTGACCGAGGTCGGCGAGGCGTACGTACAGCGTGAGCTTGAGCGTGGAGAGGTCGCTGACGGCGATCAGCACTTGCCCGGGCAGCGCCAGCTCCCCGACGTGCGCCGGCACGCGCGTCACGACGCCGCTCAGCGGTGACAGCAGCGTGAAGTCCTGCGCCTGCAGCAGGAACGTCTCGCGCGCGGCGGGGTCCGGCGACTGGCGCACCGCGAGCTGCGCCGCGCGGTCGTCGATGCGCACGAGGACGTCGCCCTTCGTCACCGGGGCGCCCGCCGGCACCGGCAGCGCGACGATGTCGCCGCTCACGCGCGCGGCGATCACCGTCTCCTCGGCCTCCAGCGTGCCCGCGGCGGTGATCGCGGCGTCCGCGCCGCCCGGCCACGGGAGCGCCGTGCAGGCGGTGGACAGCAGCAGGGCGGCCAGCGCGAGCGCGCCGAGGATCCTCGTTCGGTTCATGCGGATCGCTCCTCGGGGTCGGGCTGCAGGCCGGCCTGCAGGATCGCCCGGAACGCGGGCGCCAGGTGGCGCACCATCTCATCGGTCGGTGCGGAGGCGATCGGCTCGATCTGCACCAGGTGGCGCAGCACGAGCACGCCGATCATCTGCGCGCCGATCAGCTCGAACGCGAGCGGCGAGCGCGGCCGGCCGCCCCCCACCTGCGCGGCCAGGCGCTGCAGCATGCCCTGGAGCGCCTGGCGCATCGTCGGGATGTCGCCCGGGCTGCCCACGGCCGTCCGCAGCATCGCGGAGAACGTCTCGATCTCGTCCACGAACAGGCGGTCGAGGTAGAGCCGGGCCACGCGCTCGGCCGCGTCCATGCCGTCGTCCGTGTCGCTGGCGAACGTGGCCGCGATCTCCGCGCCGATCCGCGGGAAGCCTACGGCCGCCTCGAACAGCTCGGCCTTGCTGCCGAAGTGGTGGTGGAGCAGCGCCACGTCCACCCCGGCGCGCTGCGCGATCCGGCGGGTCGTCGCGCCGCGGAACCCGTGTGCGGCGAACAGCGCCCGGGCCGCCTCGAGGATCGCGGCGCGGGTGTCGCCTGAGGCGGCGGGACGCCGCCCGGGGCGGGTGGCCGGCCGGGCGGCAGGGCGGGAGGCGTCGTCGGAATTCATCGTGCGATGAAATATCACGCGCGAGGTCCGGTCGGTCAAGGGGCAGCATCGCTCGGCGGCGCGCAGGGGGCGCGGGACGGCCCTGGAATCCCTACTCCAGAGGGGGTTGAAGCGGCGATGTGGATTCGCTCTAATGTCTACTATCTGGATAGGGAATATCGTGAAGCTCTCCACCCGCGGCGACTACGCCATCCGCGTCCTGTTGGAACTGGCCACCGAGGTGGACCAGGAGTGGGTCGCGCTCAACGAGCTCGCCGACCGCACGGGCATCTCGCCCAAGTACCTGGAGCAGATCCTGATGCGCCTCCGCACCGCGCGCGTGGTGAAGGCGAAGCGCGGCGCACGGGGCGGCTACGCCTTCGCCCGCCCCGCCGCCGAGGTGACGATCGGCGAGGTCGTGCGCGCGATGGACGGGCCGCTCGCGCCCAGCCTCTGCGCCAGCCGCACGGCCCACGCCCCCTGCCCCGTCTACCGCTGCCCGAGCGAGGACGACTGCGTGCTGCGCGGCCTGTGGGTGGACGTGCGCGAGGCGATCTCGCAGGTGGTGGACGCCACGACCTTCGGCGACCTCGCGGAGCGCCGCCGCCAGCAGGAGTCCGGCAAGCGGGAGATGTACCACATCTGATGGCCGAGCCCAGGACGAACGCCCCGCTCGCCGCACCGGGCGCGCCCAGCGCGCAGGAGCAGGCCGTGCTCGCCGAGGTGCTGAGCGCGATCCGCTCCGTGCGCTACGGCTACGTCCAGATCACGCTGCAGGACGCACGCGTCGTGCAGATCGACACGCTGGAGAAGAAGCGCTTTGACCGCTAACGCTCGCGCCCTCCGCGTCTCCGCCCCTCGTTGCGCCGCCGCGCGCCCCGCCCTCGATGGCACAGACCAGACCACTGGACGCACCTCGCGCGACGCCCGTGCGTGCCCCGGCCCGGCCGAGGCGGCGCGGACGGACGGCGGCTGTCGCTAGTCCACGCGGGCACTCCGCCGGACACCCTCGACATCCGCATCTCCAGGGACCACGCCATGATCCGATCGCTATCCGCCCTGCGGCGCGCCGCAGCCCCCGTCGCTGCCTCCCGAGCGCCCGCCGCGCCCGCGACCCGCGAGGCGCTCCTGTCGCTCTCCGGCGTGACGAAGCGCTTCCGCACGGGGCGCACCGACACGCTCGCGCTCGATGACGTGTCGCTGGAGGTGCGCGCCCGCGAGATCGTGTGCATCGTCGGACCGTCCGGCTGCGGCAAGTCGACACTGCTGAACATCGCCGCCGGCATCGACGGGCAGTTCGAAGGCGCGGCAACGTTCGAGGGCGCCCCGATCGCCGGCATGGCGCAGGAGCGCGCCGTGGTGTTCCAGGAGCCGGCGCTGTTCCCGTGGCTCAACGTCCGCGCGAACGTGGAGTTCGGCCTGAAGCTGCGCGGCGTCCCGTCCGCGGAGCGTGCGCGGATCGTCGACCAGCACCTCGCGCTCGTCCACCTCGAGCGGTTCGACCGTGCCTACGTGCACGAGCTCTCGGGCGGCATGCGGCAGCGGGTGCAGCTGGCCCGCGCGCTCGCCGTCGCGCCGCACATGCTGATGATGGACGAGCCGTTCGCGGCGCTGGACGCGCAGACCCGCGACGAGCTGCAGGCGGAGCTCCAGTCGGTCGCGCTGCGCATCGGCGCCACGGTGCTCTTCGTCACTCACAACGTCCGCGAGGCGGTGATCCTCGGCGACCGCGTGGTGGTGATGGGCGCGAACCCGGGACGCATCCGCCGCATCATCGACATCCCGCTGAGCCGCCCGCGCACGCCGGAGGACCATGACGTGGCGGACTACGCCGCGATGGTCCGCGCGGCGCTGCAGGACGCCTCCGCCGCACCGGAGCCGCGCTATGCGATCTAGCGCGCCGGCCCCGGAGGTACGCGCGCGGCTCGCGCGCATCGCCGTCTTCTGGGCGGCGGTGCTGCTGGCGTGGTGGGCCACCGCGGCGTCGGGTGCGTGGTCGCCGGCGGCGTTCCCCGCGCCGGGCGCCGTCCTCGACGCGCTGGTCGCGCACCTGGGGAGCGGCGAGATCCCGCGCGCGGTCGTGGCGAGCCTGCAGCGCATGGCGATCGGCTACGGCCTGTCGATCATCCTCGGCATGACCGTCGGCACGCTGATCGCGACGTCGAGGTGGGCGGACGACACGATCGGCGGGATCGTGCTCGGCATCCAGTCGCTGCCCAGCATCACGTGGCTGCCGCTGGCCGCGCTGTGGTTCGGCCGCGACGAGCGCGCGATCGTCTTCGTGGTGCTCATGGGCTCCGCGTTCTCGATCGCCACGTCCGCGCGGGCCGGCATCCTCGGCATCCCGCCGCTGCTCGCGCGCGCCGCCGGCACGCTGGGCGCGTCGAGGTGGCAGGCGTACGTGTACGTGGTGCTGCCCGGCATGGTCCCGGCCATGGTGCAGGGGATGAAGCAGGGCTGGTCGTTCGCCTGGCGGGCGCTGATGGCGGGGGAGCTGCTGTTCGTCACCGCAGGCCTCGGCCGGTTGCTGAGCGAGGGGCGCGACTCCAACGACCCGAGCCTGATGTTCGCGATGATGGCGGTGATCATCGTGATCGGCGTGAGCGTGGACCGGCTGCTCTTCGGGCGCGCGGAACGCTGGGTGCGGGAGCGCTGGGGCTACGCCGCGGGGTGACCGCGACCTCGCCCCAGCACCGGGTCTGCTATGCGCTGGCGAAGACCGCCGCCGCGCCTTCCAGCTGCTCGCGGTCGTCGCGGTTGAAGAGCGTGCGCTTGCTGCTCACGCACGCCGCGCGGCCCTCCGCGGTGAGCGTGTAGCGCCCGCCCTCCGCGACCAGCGCCTTGCGGCCTTCCAGGACCGTGATCGCCTTCTGGATCGCGTCGTCGCTCGTGGCGAAGGGCGCGAGGAGCGGGAACTCGGCGGCGATCTTCGCGAAGACGGCGCGCAACGCGGCATCGTCCGCGGGGAAGTCATTCGCCTCCATCGTCGCGAGCATGCCCTGGAGCAGCTCGTCCGGCGAGAAGCGCATGGAGTTCGTGGTCATCAGGTTCCTTCCGACTGCTCCCCGGCCTGTCGGCATCGACGGATGCCGAGGCGCAAGACGGAGGGCCTCTACCGACACTAGCAGCCGGCGGCGCCCGCCTTGTGATAAAAACGCGCCGAACGAATCAGCCGGCAAGACGCGCGCGATATCCTGGAGATACCGGCCCATCCCCGAGCGGGGCGGTGCCGCAGCGCGGCACGGATCCTCGTGCTATGCTGGAAGCCTCCTCAGTTCTTCGGCGACGTCCACTCGCACGTCCACCCTGGTACCTGAGCGAACGATACGGTTTGCCGCACCAGTGGTTCGGCCTGTGCGCCGGCATCATGCCGGCTGGAAGTGTGTTTCGTGACCCAGAGAATTTACGTTGGCAACCTCTCCTTCAACGCGACGGAGGCCGAGGTGACCGAGCTCTTCAGCCAGTTCGGCGAAGTCGTCTCGTGCGCCCTCCCCGTCGACCGCGAGACCGGCCGCCCGCGCGGCTTCGGCTTCGTCGAGATGGACAACGACGCCGCGAAGCAGGCCATCCAGTCCCTGGACGGCAAGGACTTCGGTGGCCGCTCGCTCCGTGTGAACGAGGCGCAGCCCCGCGAGAGCCGCGGCGGCGGCGGCGGTGGCGGCTACGGCGGCGGCGGCTACGGCGGCGGTGGCTCGCGCGGCGGCGGCGGTGGCTACGGCGGCGGTGGCTCGCGCGGCGGTGGCTACGGTGGCGGCGGTGGCCGCTACTAGTCGAGCACGTCGAGGCCGCTTCGGCCTCGACCGCATCGCACGATGAACGCACGAAGGCGGGGTCTTTCGACCCCGCCTTCTGCTTGTACGGACCGTCGCGTCACCGGCTACCCCAGGAGCGGCCGCAGCTCTCGCATGTCCTTCACCGACTCCAGCGACCACACCGTGTCGCAGAGCGTCCGCGCCCGGCGCTTGCCGAGGATCGGCGCCATCAGGTGGAAGCACTTCTCGTCCACCTCCGCGCGGGACATCGGGTTCTCGTCCGTGCCACGCACGGCGCGCGTGTGGTGGCGCAGCTCCCGGCCGTCCTTCAGCGTCAGCGTCACGATCCCCTGGCGCGAGGGAAACACCTTGTGCAGCTCCTCGTCCTTCACGAGGTCGATGCGGCTGCGCACGTCCAGCACGCGCGCGTCGTGCATTCGCGGCTCGTCGTGCGAGGACTCGAAGGTGACGATGCCGTCCACCAGCATCACGGCGCACATGTGCTGCATGCAGATGTCCGGCATCAGCCGGTTGTCCACCGTGGTCGCCGCTGAGGGCGACACGCGCACCTCGCAGCGGACCACCTCGTCGGCGGTGACGCCGTGCTCGCGGATCAGCTCGAGGAGCGAGTCGAGCGGCGCCTGGATCGGGGAGCCCACGGACCAGCGCTTGATGTTCGTGCGCATGATCTCGTACGTGCTGCCCAGCTCGCGCACGAGTTCATCGATGTTCGCGGGGCGGGACGCGCTGCCGTAGGCCATGAGGAAGTTCCGCGCGCCCTGGAACATGTCCTCCGTCGCCGTGAAGCCCTGCTTCAGGAACGAGGCGGCCGTGACGCCGTTGCGCGCCGGCATCCCGCCGAAGTCGAACGCCTTCTCGATGTGCTCCAGGTCCGCGCCCCACGAGCCGACGCCGGAGGCCTGCTGCCCCGCGTACGTCACCAGATGGCGCGCCTGCCGCGCGTCCACGCGGATCAGCGAGCCAGCCGCCGCTGCCGCGCCGAAGGTCGGGCCGAACGAGTGCGTGGAGTGGCCCTCCTCGCGGAACTCGAAGGCGTTGAGGCACATGGTGAAGCGGGTGCCCACGTCGTAGCCCAGCGCGACCGCGCGCAGGAACGGGGTGCCGCCGCGCCGCTCCCGTTCCGCCATCGCCAGCGCCGCCGCGACGATGCCGCAGCCGGGGTGCGTCTGCGACGCCGCGTGCGAGTCGTCCGTCTCGTCGGAGTGCGCGAGCATGCCGTTCGCGAGCGCCGCTGTCTCGACGGTCGTCACGATCTTGGTGCCGACGACCGTCGCCTCCTCGACACCGCCCCGGCTCTTCGCGTACTGGATCGCGCGCCGGCCGGGCAACAGCTTCGTCCCCGAGACCATCGCGGCCAGCGTGTCCAGGACGTGATGCTTCGTCTTCTCCTGCACCTCCGGCGGCAGCGGTCGCGTGGCCGCCCCCGCGATGTATTCCGCGAGCTGCTGCACCTGCGGCGTCACGCCGCCCGCGCCGGTCGTCTCGTTCGTCATCGGTCGCTCCCCGCTAGCCCCCGATGCGGAGGCGCGCGGAGTATATCGACCCGCGCGAGGAGCGCGAGCCGGCGGCGGCCCGCTAGGATGAGCCGATGGACCTGGACCCCACGGAGCACAACCCCATGTGGACGGACCGTGTCGCGCTCGCCGCGTCGCACCACGCCGCCCACCGCGGCGAGACGCCCGACGCGAGCATCCCCGCCCTGCGCATCGCGCTCCCCTCGGTGCAGGTGAGGGCGCTGCTGGACGAGCAGCGCGGGGCCCGAGGAGTCACGCAGGTGATCACCTGGGACACCCCGCTGATGCTGCTGGCGGACGACGTGACGCTCGCCGCGCGGGTGCGCGCGCTCGGGGTGACGGTGCAGCTCCGTGGCGGCACGTACGCCGAGCGCCAGTGGGACGCGCGCGAGGCACTGGAAGAGGCGGCGCACCGCTTCTACGACCACCAGGAGGAGTGGGGCGTGCGCGGCATGACCACGCGCCAGCCGCGCACGACCGTCGCGATCGTGGAGGGGGCGATGCAGGTGCGCGCGCTCCTCGGGGCGCTCATGCACCACGGTGTCGGCGCGGGCGTCATCCTCGACGTGCGCGAGCCGGCCGACCTGCGCGCCTTCGTCGTGGACGCGCTGGAAGACGACCGCGTCCTCCTCGCGCGCCCCGACGGGGTCGAGGAGCGCGCGCGCGGGCCGGAACTGGAGCGGGTGCTCGTCGACCTCGTGCGTTCGGCGGAGCCGCAGGCGGGCTAGTAGGCGCGCTCCCCGCCGTTGACGTGGATCGTCTGCCCGGTCACGTACGCCCCACCGTCGCTGCAGAGAAACAGGCACATCGCCGCGATGTCCTCGGTCGTGCCCTGCCGCCCCGCCGGGATGCCCGCCAGCCGCGCCTGCAACCGCGGCGGCAGGTCGCCCTCGCGGGTGTCGATGAGCCCGGGGACGATGCAGTTCGTGGTGACGCCGGCGTGCGCGAACTCCGCGGAGAGCGCGCGCGTCAGCCCGATCACGCCGACCTTCGCCGCCGAGATGTGCGCGCCCTCGTGCCCGCCCTGGAACGCCGACAGCCCGCTGAAGTTGACGATGCGCCCCCAGCCGCGCTCCACCATCCCCGGCATCGCCGCGCGCGAGGCGATGAACGCGGCGTCCAGGTCCGTGGCCAGCACGCCGCGCCAGTCCTCGTACGTCATGTCGAGGAAGCCGCGGCTCGGCCGCGTCGCGGCGTTGTTGATCACGATGTCGATGCGCCCGTGCTCCGCGAGCGCCGCGTCCAGCCGCGCCTGCAACGTGTCGTGGTCGCCGACGTCCGCGACCATGACGGAGGCCTCCCCGCCCGCGTCGCGGATCTCCCGCACCACGGCGTTCGCCTCCGCGCGATTGCTGCGCACGTTCACGATCACCGTCGCGCCCGCGCGGCCCAGGCCGAGCGCGATCGCCCGCCCGATGTTGCGCCCCGCGCCCGTCACCAGCGCGACTCTGCCCTCGTGCTCCCCCATCGCCCGCCTCGTCTCATCGGTCGCCGCGAGGGCCACACTGTGCGCCGCGCGGGAGCGCGCTGGCAACCGCGCGCCGGCAACCACGCGCTGGGACGCTAGCGCACCAGCGTCACGGCGACGTCCGTGGCGAAGCCGCCGGGGAACTGCGCGATGAACTGGTCGCGGAGGAAGCTTGCGCCGTCGAGGATCAGGAGCTGGTAGCGGCCGGACGCGTCCTGCGCCCACACGCCGCTCGCCCCGGAGCCGCGCGCCGCCGCCTCGAGTTGCGCGATGGATCCGCGACGGAACACCGCGAGCGCGTGCCCACCGGGCGTGAACACCGGCGTCGCGGCGAAGCGGCCGGTCTGCACCGCGGGCGCGGGCGCGGGCGCGGGCGTGGGCGTGGCGGCACTGCTCGAGACGGTCACGCGCACCGTGTCCGTCACCACGTCCGAGCCGTCCGTGACCGCGACGCGGAACTGCAGCGTGCCCGTCCGCGACGGCGCGGTGAACGTCGCGCGCGGCCCGTCCGAGGCCAGCGCCACGGCGGTCCCGCCTGTCTGCGTCCACGCGTACACGAGCCCCGCGCCGCTCGGGTTCGTCGCGACCGCGCTCAACGCCACGGCGGCGCCCGGCCGCACGGAGACGTCCGCGCCCGCGTCCACGCTCGGCGTCTCGCGGTTGCTGGAGGTGAACGGCGTGCCGCTGTACGCGTTGGGCTCCGTCGTCGGCGGCAGCGCGATGCCCTCGATCGTGTAGGTGCCGGTGAAGGGGACGGGGCCGCTCTTGCTCAGCGCCAGGTGGATGTGCGGCGTGCCGTTGTTCCCCGCCTCGCCCGGCGGGGCGACGATGCCCAGCCGCTGACCCCGCGCCACCGTCTGCCCGCGCAGCGACTGCGGCACCAGGATGTGACACATCAGCACGGAGGTCCCCGCCCCGTCGCGGATGCTCGCGCAACTCGAAGAGACGTAGCGCACGGTGCCGGCGATCGGCGCGAGCACCGGCGTCCCCTCGGTCGGGCCGTCTGTGCGATGCAGGTCGATGGCGTACGGGTCGTTCGCGTCCGCCTCAGAGTGGGTCACGGTGTTGTAGCCGGCGAGCACGCTCCACTGGGTACCGCCGGGCGCGGGGAAGGCGAGCGTCGCGTCCGCGGCGGAGGCGCCGACGGGGCGCGTGACCGCCGCGATCAGGTAGAGCACCGCGAACGTCCCGGCCGCCACCAGGCTCGTGAACACGCGGTCACGCCACGTCGGGCCCATCGGCGGCTCCCTGCTCGGACACCGCGAGGCGTCCCGTACGCAGGATCAAACGCGACCGCACCCGCCCGCGTTCGTCACCGGGCCATATCGAACGTCTTGCTACCGCACGCACATCCGTCGAGTGACCTCGAACACCATCGACAGGCTCTGCCGGAAGCTGTCGAGGCTGATGCGCTCGTTGTTGCCGTGCACGCCCGCCGTCACCTCCGGCGTGTTCAACTGGCCGGAGAAGCCGTACGCGGTGATGCCGCGGTTCCGCAGCACCGCACTGTCCGTGAACCATGTGTCGATGCTCGGCACGACGACTGCCTCCTCGATGTGCGCGCGGACAACGTCCTCGATCGCGCGGAAGAGCTCCGTGTCGATGGAGTTGGCCTCCGACGAACCCGCGTACACCCGCTCGATGCGCACCAGCGGGTCGTCGATCACGCGGGCCAGATCCGCCTCGAAATCCTCCGCGCGCACGCCCGGGAGCAGGCGCACGTCGATCGTCGCTTCCGCGCGCGCCGGGATGACGTTGTGCTTGATCCCCGCGGTGACGGTTGTGGCGCTGATCGTGTTGGAGAGCAGCGCCCGCAGCCGAGGGTCGCGCTCCGTCGCCGCCACCAGTCCCGCCTCGGTCGCCTCACCGTCGAAGATGCCGGCACGGCGCAGCCGCGCGAAGTACTCCGCGAGGATCGGCGAGATGACCAGCGGCCGTTCCCACGCCTGCACGCGCTGCAGAGCGCGCACCAGCCGGTCGATCGCGTTGTCTCCCTGCGGCACGGAGGCGTGGCCGGGTCGTCCCTCGGTCACGAGGCGCAGCCACAGCGGCCCCTTCTCCGAGACCGCCACGCTCATCACCGGCCGCTGCACGCCGAACAACTCCGTGGAGCCCGCGGCACCCTCGTTGATCACGTACTCCGCATCCAGCGCCTCCGGGTGCTCGCGCGCGAGCCAGCGCATGCCGAACTCACCGCCTGCCTCCTCGTCCGCCATGGCGAAGAAGACGAGGTCGCGCGCGAGCGGCAGGCCGAGGCGCCTGACCGTGAGGAACGTCATCAACTGCGCGATGCCGAGGCTCTTCATGTCCAGCGTGCCGCGACCCCACAGGTGGCCGTCCTTGATCAGCCCCGCGAACGGCTCCTCGTCCCAGTACTCGCGCTGCACGGGCACCACGTCCATGTGGTTCAGCAGCATGAACGGCCGCTTGCTCCCGTCCCCCGGCAGCACCGCCCGCAACGACACGCGGTCGTTCCCGGCGTCGAAGAGCTCGTAGGCGATGCCCTCGCGCTCGAGGATCGCGCCCATGAAGTCGCACCCGATCCGCTCGCGCCCCGGCGGGTTGGAGGTGTCCACGCGGATGTACGCGCTCAGCGTTTCGATCGCCTCGTCGTAGAGGCGCGGCCAGTCGATCGCGGGGGTGGAGGTCATCGCGGCTCCTCGGGGCTCCGGGGTCAGCGTAGCGCGGCGACGGCGCGGCGCGCGCGGGGCGAGCGAGGAGGCGAGCCCGCTAGCGGAGCGGACGGCCCGCGGCGTCCGTGAGGACGCGGATGCGACGGAAGACGTTCGTCGACAACGCGAGGTAGAGGTCCACGCCGAGGCGCGGGCTCTGCTCGATCAGCGCGCGCACGTCCTCCGCGCGCAGGAGCAGCGCGCGACACTCCGTCACGGTGACGGCCGTGCCGTTCGGCGTGTGCGGGGGCACCAGCGACGCCGTCCCCCACGACTCCGGCCCGGCGATGATCGAAGAGCCGCGCGTCAGCGGCGAGTCAATCTCCACCTCGCCCTCGAGGATGATCCAGAGCACGTCCAGCGGCTCGCCGCCGCGCCCCAGCAGCGTCCCCGGCGCCAGATGGCGCTCCACGCCGATCGCGAACAGCAGGCGCAGCTGGTCCGGCTGCAGGTGCTCCAGCACCGGCACCCGCTGCAGCAGCGAGAGCGCGTCCGCGGGCGGGCTGTGCAGCTCCGGGATGTCTCGACGCCGCGCGGCCGGGCGCGCCGGACGCGGCGCCTGGCTCGTCGGGCGGCCGGCGTTGCGGCTCGCGGACTCCTCGATCAGTCGCTGGAGCCTCACGAAGATGTGGGTGGCGAACTCCTGGTACAGGCGCACGCCCAGGCGCGGGTTGCGCACCGCCAGCTCGCGCAGGTCCACGGCGGGGATGCGCAGCATCCGGCACTCCGTCGCGGTCACGCCCGTGCCGAAGCTCGTGTGCGGCTCCACCAGCGCGGCCGCGCCCCAGACCGCCGGCCCCTCCAGGAACGACTCGCCCTCGCCCGTGGCGGGCGAGGTGATGCGGACGCGGCCTTCCAGGATCACCCAGAGGTCGGTGACCGGCTCGTTCTCCACGCCCAGCGTGGTCCCGGCAGGCACCTGCTCCTCCATGCCGATGCCCGTGAGCAGGTACAACTCCGCCAGCCCCATCTGGCGAAACAGGGGGATCGTGCGCAGCAGCGCTACCGCTTCTTCGGTCATTCGGCAGGTTCCTGGGGCATCGTTACGGTAAGTATCGACCCGAACCGGCAGCGAGTGAAGCCGAGGCGTGCGGGCGAATCAGAGCAACGCTCCGCCGGGACGCGTGGCACGCGTCGATCGTCAGGGACACACCTGTGCGAACGGGGATGACCGTTAGGGGCGGGCCGGGACCAGGTGCCGCTGCGTGACCTCGCCGGTGCGGAAGGTCGCGGGATCCCCCGTCACGATGCCCTCGTCAATGAGGCCGTAGACCAGGAGGAAGTGGACGCGCTCGCCGGAGGCGGCGCAGCCGTCGCGCATGTCGTCGGAGAAGACGGTCATCGCGTAGAAGCCGATGTCGCCCGTACCGACCGGGGTGACCTCGGCGGAACCGCAGACGACGCCGGTGTCGGCGATCGCGCGGACGCGCTTCGGGAGCATGGAGCCACGCTCCACGACCACGTAGCCATAGAAGACAGCGCCCGGCTCCCCGGCCGAAGCCGAGGAACCGAGCGCCGTGGTACCCAGCAGGGCTGAGCCCAGCAGGAGCGCGAGGGCGAAGAGGGACGCCGCGGCCGTCTTGCGAGCGGTGAGCAGCATCCCGTCCATCCTCGTCAGCTCCCCGGAGCCCTAGCGGCCGCGGGTCGCGGTGCGGGCGCCGGCGACCATGGTCGCAGCGAACACACCGAGGACCACGACGAGCGCCATCGAGGTGCCCGTGGTGCCGAAGAGACCGGCGTTACCGGTCTTCGCCGGCGCCGGCGGGGTGGTCGTGCCACCACCGGCGGCTACGGTCAGCGCGAGACCCGGAGGAGCCGGGAACTGGCCGCCCTGGAACGTGACGCTCTGCGCCGCGTCCTTGCCGTCCAGCTTGAAGGTGATCTTGTCACCGTTGGCCACGTTGGCAGCGCCACCGGCCTGGATGTCGATCGACCAGTTGCCCGAGGCGTCGACCGTCGCCTTGCCGACCGACGTCGTGCCCTTGAAGGCCTCGACGACCTGGCCGGCCTTCAGGCCGGAACCGTACGCCTTGTACGGCAGCGCAGCCTGGGCGGAAGCGGTGCTGAGGGCGACGGTGCTCATGAGCATGAGCGCCGCGACCGCGGCAACGCCGACCATCGCGAACTTACGAATCATTTGGTTCTCCGTTACGGATCGACCCATGCGAGGAACCCGGACCGGGGTTCATCACCCCGGCCCGGACTCGTACCCCCCGGACCGAAGTCCGGGGGGCGGGAAACCTACTTACCGACGACGGTGACGGCGGTGACGCCGCTGAAGCCGTTCGGGAACGCCGCCTTGAAGGAGTCGTTCACGAAGCCACCGTTGACGATGTACAGGACGAAGTTGCCCTGGGCGTCCTGCGCCCAGACGCCGGTGCCGTTGCCGGCCACGACGGCGGACTCCAGCTGAGCGACCGTGCCGCCGTTGAAGACAGCCTGCGCCAGCTTGGAGGCCGAGTACACCGGAGCGGCAGCGAACGAGCCGTTGCCACCCGTCGAACCACCGCTGGACGGCGGGGTCGCGACGTTACCGATGTTCACGACGCTCGAGACCGACTGCGTGCCGGTGGAACCGGTGGTGCAGTTGGCCGCGGCACCCGTCTCGTTGTAACCAGCGGAGACGATGACCGAGCCCGAGCCCGTGTTCAGCGACACGGCCGAGGAGGCCTTGCCGTTGGACGACAGGTTGCAGGTGTTGGACACGGCGCCGGCGTTCGACGAGATCGTGAACTGGACCGGGGTGTTGTCGGCAACAGCGTTGCCGGCGGAGTCGGTCACCATCGCGGTGATGGTGCCGTTCTCGTACTTCGCCTCAACCTTCGCCGGGCGGCCAGCCGTCGAGACGGTGGTCGTGGCGTTGGCCATCGAGGTCGAGATGTTCGAGGCCGTGATCG
>JBFWQJ010000026.1:0-18885 GCA_050249515.1 Dehalococcoidia bacterium
ACGCGCCCTCGACGACGGAGTTCGGCATCGACGTCTCGGGCGACGCGCTGACGTGGGCGGCGCGGAACATGCGGCGCTTCGGGCTCGCGGAGCGCGTCGTGCGGCTCACCGGCGACCTGGCCGAGCCGCTGACCGAGCCGATCGACGTGCTCTGCGCCAACCTGCCGTACGTCCCGCCGGACGACTACGAAGGGCTGCCGGACGAAATCCGCGCCTCCGAGCCCCAGATCGCCGTCGAGGGCGGCGCGACCGGCATCGAGATCATCGCGCGGCTCGCGGACCAGCTCGCGGCGCACCTCGCGCCGGACTGCGCGGCCGTGATCTTCGAACTGGGGGCGGGGCAGGCCGGCTTCGTGGAGGACCTCGTTGTGCAGGCGCTGTCCGCCGCCGGACGCGGCCCCCTCGACGTGCGTGTGCACCGCGACCTGCGCGGCATCCGTCGGGTGGTGGAGGTGCGCTACGGCTACCCGGCGGCCGCCTCGGACGCTCCGGACACGGACGAGGCGGGCCGCTAAGCCCGCCTCGTTGCGATCACTTCGGGTGCCGCCCGCTACAGCGGGACGCGGCCCCAGACCAACATGTCGTCCGGGTGGTTCCCGTCCTGGATGCTGGTCAGGTTGACCGGCCAGCGCACCCCGTAGCGCGCGAACATCAACTCGTAGCGGCCGGGCGCCAGGCGGCGGCGCGGCTGCAGCAGGTGGTGCGGCGAGCCATCCTCCCGCACTACGTAGAGTCTGCCGATCGCCAGCGGCGTGTAGGTGTCCTGGCGGAACACCCACACGATGCGGCTGGGGCCGAGTTCGGGCATCGACGCCTCAACGGCGTTGGCATTCGTCATGCTAGATGCCAGCCGGACGCGTCTGCGCCATCTGGTAGATCTTGCCTTCCGTCTTGATGGACGGCGCGATGATCATTCGCGCGTCGTGGAACTCGCGGATCGTCTGCGCGCCGCACGTCGCCATGGAGGTGCGGAGCGCGCCGACGAGGTTCTCCGTGCCGTCCGTCTTCGACGTGGGGCCGAAGAGCAGCGTCTCCACGCTGTGCTTCTGGCCGACCTGCACGCGCACGCCGCGCGGCAGCTCCTGGTTCGGGGTCGCCATGCCCCAGTGGAAGCCGCGCCCCGGCGCGCCGATGGTGCCCGCGAACGGCGAGCCGATCATGACCGCGTCCGCGCCGGCGCAGATCGACTTGGAGACGTCGCCGCCGGTGCGGAGGCCGCCGTCCGTGATGATCGGCACGTAGCGGCCCGTGCTGGCGAAGTACGTGTCGCGCGCGTGTGCCGTCTCGATCGTCGCGGTCACCTGCGGCATGCCGATGCCGAGGACCTCGCGCGAGGTGCAGGCGGCGCCGGGGCCGACGCCGATGAGCACGGCGTGGATGCCGGTCTCCATCAGCTCGATCGTGGCGGTGTAGTCCACCGTGTTGCCGACGATGATCGGCACGCCCTTCATCTGCTCCACCAGCTCGTCCAACTGGAGGCCCTTGAGCGACTTCGACATGTGGCGGGCAGTGGTGACGGTGGAGGCGACGACGAAGTAGTCGGCGCCGGCATCCTTGCAGACGGGGGCGAGGCGCTTGGTGTTCTGGGGGGTCGCGCCCACGATCGCCATGCCGCCGCCGGCCTTGATCTCCTCGACGCGCTGGCCGACCAGGTGGTCCTTCACGGGCTCCTGGTAGACGCGCTGGATGATCTTGGTGGAGGTCTCCAGGTCCGCCGCGGCGATCTCATCGAGGATCGCGTCGGCGTCCTCGTAGCGCGTCCACAGGCCGTCGAGGTTGAGGACGGCGAGACCACCGAGCTTGCTGAACTTGATGGCGAACTTCGGGTCCACCACGCCGTCCATGGAGGAGGCGAGGATCGGGACCGGGAACGTGTGCTCGCCGAGCTGGAAGTCCGTGGAGACGAGCTCCGGGTTCGTCGTCACCGCACCGGGGACGATGGCGACATCGTCGAACCCGTATGCGTGCTCGAGGGTCTTGCGTGCCACCGAGGAAGCCGCCGCCGCCGAAGATTGAGGTCGCTCGCTGAGTACCACGTCACACCCCCTGATACGCACAACCCCCTCGACTGAGGGGGTTGGTTCTTACGCACGCACACCTACCCGCGGAATCCCGTCGAGTGGTGAATGGATACACTTCGGCCCTGCATGTGAGGTCTCACCGTCATGGGCTGGTTGGAGAGTGCGGTTCAGGTTATCGCCCGTCCGCGGGTGGGTCAACGGCTACCGCTGACGAGGGTGAGCGATTTCCCGGCGAATCGTGCCCTGCCGTCCGCACCGGCATGGCATTGGCGGCAGCGCGCGCGGCGGAGGCCGCTGCCGAGGCCCCGTGCTACGATTCCGCTCCCATGACCAGCGCCACTGACACCCCCGGCTCGACCTCGCCCGAGACGATCCTCGTCGCGGTCGCGTGGCCGTACGCCAACAACCACCTGCACGCGGGACACCTGGCCGGCGCGTACCTGCCGGCGGACATCTTCGCGCGCTACCAGCGGATGCGCGGGAACCGCGTGCTCATGGTGTCCGGGTCGGACTCCCACGGCACGCCCGTCACTGTCCGCGCCGAGCAGGAAGGCACGACGCCGGAGGCGGTCTTCCAGCGCTACCACCAGTCGTTCCTCGACACCTGGGACGGCTTCGGGATCTCGTTCGACATCTTCACGTCCACGGACACCGCGAACCACGTGCGCGTCGCGCAGGACTTCTTCCTCCGACTGCTGGAGCGCGGCTACCTGTACGAGGCCGAGCAGGAGTTGTTGTACGACCCCGTCGCCCAGCGCTTCCTCCCTGACCGTTATGTCGAGGGTACCTGCCCCCGCTGCGGGGCCGAGGGCGCCCGCGGCGACCAGTGCGACAACTGTGGCTCGACCCTCGACGCGCTGGAACTGATCAACCCGATCTCGAAGCTCTCCAACGCCACGCCGGAGCGCCGCGCCTCCTCGCACTTCTTCCTGAAGCTGTCGGCGTTCACGGAGCGGCTGCAGGAGTGGGCGGGCGAGAAGGACTACTGGCGCGCGAATGTGCGCAACTTCACGCTGGGCATGCTCCGCGAGGGCCTGAAGGACCGCGCGATCACGCGCGACCTGACCTGGGGCGTCCCGATCCCGCTCGAGGGCTACGACGAGAAGCGCATTTACGTCTGGTTCGAGGCGGTGATCGGCTACCTGTCCGCGACCGTGGAGTGGGCGGCCTCGAAGGACAACCCGACCGGCGACGCGGAGGCGTGGCGCGACTGGTGGACCTCCGACACCTCGCGCACCTACCACTTCATCGGCAAGGACAACATTCCGTTCCACACGGTGATCTGGCCGGCAATGATCCTCGGCCACGGGGAGTTGAACCTGCCCTTCGACGTGCCGGCGAACCAGTACCTGACGATGGGCGGGACGAAGGCGTCGAAGTCGCGCGGCGGCGTGATCTGGCTGCCCGACTACCTGGAGCGGTACGACCCGGACCCCCTGCGCTACATGATGACCGCGAACGCGCCCGAGACGAGCGACTCCGACTTCACCTGGACCGAGTTCGTCCGCCGCAACAACGACGAGCTGGTCGCGCGCTGGGGCAACCTGGTGAACCGCGTGCTCACGATCACCACGCGCAACTTCGAGGGCGCTGTCCCCGAGGCGCCGAGCCGCCTCGTCGTGGCCGATCCATCCACCGGTGTCCTTGCCGCTGGTCGCGTGCCCGACCTGGCGCCGGAGTCCCGCGCGCTCCTGGAGCGCTGCGACGAGGCGTTCGAGGCGGTTGGCCGCGACTTCGACCACGTAAACCTGCGGCGCGGCCTGACCGCGGCAATGGAAGTGGCGCAGGCGGCGAACCAGTACCTGGACGCGCGCGCGCCGTGGAGCGCGGTGAAGACGGACCGCGACCACGCGGCGGAGACGCTGTTCGTCGCGCTCAACGTAATCTCCGGCCTGGTGACCATGCTCCATCCGGTGCTGCCGTTCTCCTGCGCGAAGGCATGGGCCATGCTCGGCCACACCGGCGACATCGAGGCGGCCGGCTGGCGGCGGACGCCCGTCCTGCCGGGCACGCCGCTGCCCACCCCGGCGCCCCTGTTCAAGAAGCTCGACGACGCCGTCGTTGCCGAGGAAGAGGCGCGGCTCGGGTCGTGAGCCTGATGACAGTCGCTGGGCGGCCCACCCCTGCCCCTCCCGGCGCGGGAGGGGTCCTGAATCGACCATGGGGGCTGCGCCCCCATACCCCTGCGGAATGCGGCATCGCCCTGACCCCCTCTCCTGCGAAGCGGGAGAGGGATGGGGTGAGGGCCTCCGCCTCCACTCCCGTCGCGGGCCGCGCTCGATGAGCCCGCGCGCGCGCATCGACCTCGACCCCACGCCGCTGCCCGGCGCGTTCGACGCGCACACGCACACGTGGTCGACGCCCGAGTTCGACGAGGACTACGAGGCGACGCTGGAGCGCGCGTGGCGCGCCGGCCTCGTCGGGATGGTCGAGGTCGGCGTGGACACGGAGAGCAGCGACCGCTGCCTGGAGCTCGCCGCGCGCGACCCGCGCGTCCACGCGGTCGTCGGGCTGCACCCGGAGTACGCGGACCGGCTGGCCGAGGAGCGCGAGGGCATCGCACGCGCCGCGGCCGCGGGGGCCGTGGGCATCGGCGAGATCGGGCTCGACTTCTCGCGTCCCGGGCCGTCCGAGGCGCAGCAGGTGGAGGCGTTCCGCTGGCAGCTCGAGCTCGCCCGCGAGCGACGGCTGCCGGTCGTGATCCACGCGCGCGACGCGGACGAGGCGTGCTACGCGGTGCTGGAGCAGTGGTACCGCGCCGTGGGCGACTACCTGGGCCCCGGCCGCGAGGTGGGGATGATGCACTGCTACGCGGGGGACGCCGCGCTCGCGGCGCGCTACCTCGACATCGGCTTCCTGATCTCGGTCCCGGGGACGGTGACGTTCCCGAACAACCCGCGCGGGCAGGAGGTGGCGCGCTCAGTGCCCCTCGCGGGTATGCTGGTTGAGACCGACTCGCCCTACCTGACTCCCGCGCCGCATCGCGGCCGACGGAACGAGCCGGCGTACGTGGTGGAGACGGCGCGCTTCGTCGCGGGGCTCCGAGGCTGCTCGCCGGAGGAGGTCGCGCAGGCGACGGCGCAGAACGCGGCGCGACTCTTCGACCTGGCGTAACCCTGCGGGGCTGACGGCGAAAGCGGACATGACGAGCACCACCGGCACCGGCACCACGAGCACGGCCAGCGCGTCCGCGCACGTCCTCTACGGCCCCGTGGCCGGCGACCTGCCTCGCGTGTCGGAAGCGCTCGCCTCGATTGCCACGAACGTGGAGTTCGCGTTCCTGCAGAAGATGTTGGAGAACGCGCTGGCGGGCACCGGGAAGATGATGCGCCCGGCGATCGCCCTGCTCGGCGGCCGTCTCGGCAACTACGACCTCGACCGCCTCGTCCCGCTCGCCGCCAGCGTGGAGCTGCTGCACACCGCGACGCTGGTACACGACGACGTGATCGACGAGGCGCAGGAGCGCCGCGGCGAGCCCACGCCGAACGCGCTCTTCGGGAACGCGGCCTCCGTGATGCTGGGCGACTACATGTTCGCCCACGCGGCGGACTTCATCGCGCAGACCGACAACACGCGGGTCGTCCGCACCTTCGCCCGCACGTTGATGATGATGGCGAACGGCGAGCTCAAGCAGGACATGACCGTCTTCGAGTACTCCGAGGACGTCCAGCGCTACCTGGACCGGATCACCGGCAAGACCGCCTCGCTCTTCGGCACCGCCGCCGAGGGCGGCGCGATGGTCGCGGGTGCGCCCCCCGAGCAGGTGGAGGCGATGCGCGTCTACGGCCTGCACCTGGGCATCGCGTTCCAAATCGTGGACGACATCCTCGACTTCACCGGCGACCCGGCCGTCATGGGCAAGCCCGTCGGCTCCGACCTCGCCGGTGGCACCCTGACGCTGCCGGCCATCCTCTACATGCAGCGCAAGCCGGACGACAACCCGGTGAAGCGCGCGTTCGAGGGCGTGCGCCGCAAGGCGAACATCGACCGCGCGATCCGCGAGATCGTGGAGTCGGACCTCCTCGAGGAGTCGATGCAGACGGCGCTGCGGTACGGCGAAGAGGCGCGCACCGCGCTGCGCACCCTGCCGGCCGGCGAGGTACGCGACACGCTCGAGGGCATCCTCGACTACGTGTTCTCGCGCCGCTCGTAGCGGCCCCAGCGCCGCGACAGGCGTCCGATCACCGGCAGCGACGGCGGCACGCCGGCCCACGCGGTGCCGCCGAGCGCGAGGATGCCCACCAGCACCAGGACACCCGCGATCAGCGGCCCGATGCCCTCGCCCAGCGGTGCGGGGCCGGGCACGAGCCACCCGACGATGCCGGCGAGGAACACGACCGCCGCCATCTGCGCGACGTGCGCGCGCACGAAGCCGCGCTCCATCGCCTGGAACCCCAGCCAGAGCACGATGATCCCGATGAGCACGGCGATGTTCGCCTGCTCCGCGAGCCGCCGGGGCACCAGCGTGCCGACGAAGTGCAGGTACGGGTCGAGGTTGATCAGCGCCGGGACCGCGCCCATCACGTAGGCAGCCGCGGCGGCGACCCGCTCCAGCGTGGTGATGCGCTCCGGCTCGACTGCGGTGTCGCTCATGCCGCCTCCCGTGCCGCGCAGGCTACTCCACCGCCGCCTCAGCGTCCTCCAGGCCGCCCTCGGCGGCGCGTGACTCCCCGGCGACGCGCGCGCGGCGGGCGGCACTGACGAACTGCGCGCTCTTCAGGTCACGCTCGACCACCGCGCGCATGAGCGCGTGCATCGCCTGCTCCATGCGCGCCGCCAGCTCGTCCGTGAGGCGGATGCGCCCGGCCTCCTCGTACGGCAGCGACTGGAACGCGCGCAGCACGCGCAGCGCCGAGGCGTCGATCGGCTGAGCGTCCGCGACGGTCCGGGCGCACGAGGCGCACAGCACGCCGCCCTCCACGGGCGCCCACCACGCCTCCTCGGCGGCCACGGGGCGCGAGCAGCGCAGGCAGTCGGTCAGCTCCGGACGGAACCCGGTCGCGTCGAGGACGGACAGCTCGAAGGTGCGCTGCACCACCTGCTGCCCGTCGCCGCGCGCGAGCCGCACCAGCGCCGCGTGCAGCAGGTCGTGCAGCCCCTCGGCCTCGGCGTGTTCCACGGTGATGCGGTCAGAGAGCTCCAGCAGGTACATCCCGGCGCTCAGCCGGTCCAGGTCGCCATGGATCGCGGGGAACGCATCGATCGTCTGCGCCTGCGTCACCACGTCCATGCTGCGGCCGTGAGCGAGCACGAGCTCCACCAGCGTGAGCGGTTCGAGGTGCCCGCCCATGCGGCTCTTGGAGCGCAGGACGCCCTTCGCGATGACATCCACCTTGCCTCGGAGCGGCGTGAGCAGCGTGACGATGCGGTCCGCCTCGCCCAGCCGGCGGTGGCGCAGCACGATCGCGGACGTGCGGATCACGCGCGGGACGCGCGCGGGCATTACTGCACTTCCTGGCGGAACTCCAGCGCGCGGCCGAGCGTGACGTCGTCGGCGTACTCCAGGTCCGCGCCCGCCGGCAGGCCGCGCGCGAGACGCGTGACGCGGATGCCCAGCGGCCGCAGCAGCCGCGCGAGGTACATCGCCGTCGCCTCGCCCTCGAGGTTCGGGTTCGTGGCGACGATGATCTCGCTGACCTCGGTGTCCACGTCGCGCAGTCGGGCGAGCAGCTCGCCGATCTTCAGGTCCTCGGGCCCCACGCCGTCCGACGGGGAGATGACGCCGTGGAGGACGTGGTACAGCCCGCCGAAGCCGCCGGTGCGCTCGATCGCGAGGACGTCCAGTGGCTCCTCCACGACGCAGATCGCATGGCGGTCCCGCGAGGCGTCCGAGCAGATATCGCAGGGGGTGCGGCTGGTCAGGTTCTGGCAGTGCTGGCAGAAGACGATGCTGCGCTTCACCTCCAGCAGCGCGTCCGCCAGGTCCTGCGCCTCCGCCTCCGGTGCGCGGAGGATGTGGTACGCCAGCCGCTGCGCGGACTTCGGGCCGATGCCCGGCAGCCGGTGGAACGCCTCCACGAGGCGCGCGATCGGCGAGGCGGCGCCGGGGATGAACGGGTCACGGCCGTCGTTCACTCGGCCTCCCCGGGCCCGGGCTCCAGCGGCTGCGCGCCGTGCTTCAGCGCCTCCTCCACCAGGTGACTCGCCCTCGGCGGCGTCGAGGCGCGGCGCGGCGCGGGGCCGGTGCCGGCGGAGGCCAGCTCCGGCCAGTGGACGCCCATCACCCGCAACGGCGCGCCGATAACCTCCGCCACCGCTCGCCCGTAGACCTCCAACCACTTGGTGGAGAGTTCCACGTGCGCGGGGAACTGGAAGCCCAGATGCAGCACGCCCCCGGTCACGTCCTTCGGGAAGGCGCGGCTCGGGTCACTGATTAGCGCCCCCGCCGGGCGGTCGATCCGGCGCACGGCGGCGACGATGTCCTCCCAGCGCTCCCGGATCGGGCCGACCTCGTCGGACACGTCGCCCGCGTCCGGCGGGGCGAAGGGCTGCGCCGGCGCGGCCTCCTCGGCCGCCGGGGCCGGGGCGCCGGTGCTCGTGCTGCGCGCCGCGGTGCGGGCCGCGTCCGCCAGCGGACCGTTCGCGGGCCGTGTCGGCGTGCGCTGCGGGGCCGGTCGAGGCACGGGCGCGGCAGCCGGTGGTGGCGCGACGGCGGTGGCCGCGGCGCGCTCGCGCAGCCCGGTAGCCAGCGTCGCGAACGCGATCTCCGCCGGCAGCGAGTCGTACGCGTCCCCCGCGAAGTCGATCTCCCCCAGCGCCTCCAGCGCCGCGGCGATGTCCGAGACCGACGCGGTGGCGGACAGCGCCTCGAGGTCCTCGCGCTGGGCGTCGGAGAGCGGGAGCTGGTCGCCCGCGCCGGCCTTCAGCAACAGGACGGAGCGCAGGACCTCCACGACGCTCCTGATGAACGAGCGCACCTCCACCCCGTCGTCGCGCGCGGCGGCGAGGATGCCGAGGCCGGCCTTCAGGTCGCGCGCGATCGAGGCCCGGGCCAGGTCCGCCGCTCGGTCGTCGATCACGAGGCCCAGCGCCGCGCGCACGTCGTCCACGCCCAGGTGAGTGCCGTGGTACGCGACCACCTGGTCCAGCAGGTTCACCGCGTCGCGCGCGGAGCCCGTCGCCTGCCGCGCGACCAGTTCGTAGCCGCCGGACGCCACCTCGAACCCCTCGCCCGCGCCGATCGTCTCCAGAAGGCCCACGATCGTCGACACGGGGATGAGCCGCAGGTCGAAGCGCTGGCAGCGCGAGTGGATCGTCGCCGGGATGCGGTACGGCTCCGTGGTGGCGAGCACAAAGATGACGTGCGGCGGGGGCTCTTCCAGCGTCTTGAGGAGCGCGTTGAACGCCGCGTCCGTCAGCATGTGCACCTCGTCGATCAGGTACACCTTGTAGCGGCCGGCGGTCGGCGCATAGCCGGCGCTCTCGCGCAGGTCGCGGATCTCGTCGATGCCGCGGTTCGAGGCCGCGTCGAGCTCAATGAGGTCGAGCGAGCGGCCCTCGTCATACGTGACGCAGGAGACGCACTCACCGCAGGGCTCACCCTCGGCGGGGCGCTCACAGTTCACCGCCTTGGCGAGGATGCGGCCGGTGCTGGTTTTGCCCGTGCCACGCGGCCCGGTGAACAGGTACGCGTGCGCCGGCGTGCCCGCGGCCACGGCGTGGCGCAGCGTGGTGGAGACGGGCTCCTGCCCGACCACGTCGGCGAACCGCCGGGGCCGCCACTTCCGGTAGAGGACTTCCTGAGCCAAAGCACCCCCGGGCGCCTCGGAGGGGAGTCCGCGCGCCTCGTCGGGTCAGTGTATCAACCGGGGATGCCGGGGTCAGTCCTCGTGGCGCGCGCCCGCGGCGTGGATCGCAGGGCCGAGGTAGGACTCCTCGCGCGCGCGCATGGCTGCCTCGTCGTCGTCGGTCTCGTGGTCCCAGCCCAGGAGGTGCAGGACGCCGTGCACCAGCACGTGGTCGATCTCCTGTGCGGGAGTCAGGCCCGCCTCGGCGGCGTTCCGGCGCACCGTCTCCACGGAGACCGCGATGTCACCGAGGTAGCGCGGCTGGTCGGGGGCGCCGGGGAAGGCCTCGCCCTCCTCCGCGGCGAAGGAGAGCACGTCCGTGGGCGCGTCCACGCCCCGGTGCTCGCGGTTCAGCTCCTGCAGCAGCTCGTCGTCCGCGATCTCGACGCTCAGCCCCGCGCCGTCCTCGACATCCTCGCCCGCGAGCAGCCGCGCGAGCAGCGCCGAGATATGCCCCGCATCGACGGCGTCGAGGAACGCGTCCGACACGGCGACGGAGACATCCCAACGGCCGGGTTCGGTGGAGGTCATCACGCGGATCCTTGTCAGTGCCCGAAGGTCAGGGCCGGGCGGCGCGGTATCCCGCGCTTCGCGCGATAAGAAGGGCTAGACCGGGAGCAGCGCGGCGGCCGCCTGCTGCGCGATCAGGATGAGCGGCGAGGGCCACACGCCGAGGAACAGCACGGCGGTCGAAGCGAGCAGCAGGACGCCCTGCGCCCCGCCCGGCGTCTCGATGCGCGTCGTGTCCTCGGGCTCATCGAGGATCATCGTGCGGACCCAGCGCAGGTAGTAGAAGGCGGAGATCGCGGTGTTCACCACCGCGACGGCGACGAGGCCGACGAGCCACAGCTCGCCCGTCTGGATCGCACTGTTGAAGACGTACACCTTCGCGATGAAGCCGGCGGTCGGGGGCAGCCCGGTGAGCGAGGCGAGGCACAGCGCGAGGACGACGGTGGTCATCGGCGCGCGCTTGATCAGGCCGGCGTAGCTCGAGACCTCGTCCGAGCCCAGCCGCTCCGACACCGCGTTCACCGCGAGGAACGCGCCGAGGTTCGTCGCGGCGTACGTGCCGAGGAAGAACAGCACGCCCGAAGGGCCCACGGTGCTCTCCGCGGCGACCGCCGCGACGCCGACGGCGATGTTGCCGGCCTGAGCGATGGAGGAGTAGCCGAGGATGCGCTTCACGTTCGTCTGGACGAGCGCGCCGAGGTTGCCGAACAGCATCGACGCCGCGGCGAAGACGCCGAACAGCATCGCCCAGTCCTGGGAGATCGACGTCCCCGCGCCGCCGAGGCCCGTGTAGAAGAGCCGCAGCACGATCGCGAACCCGGCGGCCTTCGAGGCGACCGAGAGGAACGAGCCGACGGGGGTGGGCGCGCCCTGGTAGACGTCCGGCACCCACGCGTGGAACGGGAAGATCGCCATCTTGAAGCCGATGCCGGCGGCGACGAACACGAAGGCCATGATCAGCGGCAGCCGCACGCCCTCCGCCCCGGTGCGGACGAACTCGGCGATGCCGGGCAGCGAGGTGGTCCCCGCCATGCCGAAGAGGAACGCGAAGCCGTACAGCAGCACGGCGGCGGCGACCGCGCCGGAGAGCAGGTACTTCAGGCCCGCCTCGGACGACCGTTCGTTGCGGGAGATGCCGGCGAGGATGAACTGCGCGAGAGACGTGGTCTCCAGCGCGACGAACAGCGTGATCAGGTCGTTGGACTGCACCAGCAGCACCATCGAGCCGACGGAGACCAGCAGCAGGCTGTAGAACTCCCCGCGGTCCTCGATGCGCGCGGCCCACTCGCTCGTGGCGATCACCACGGCGGCCGTGACGGCGGTCAGCAGGAACGTGAAGTACAGCGAGAACTCGTCCACGACGATCGCGCCGCCGAGGACGGGCCCCCACGCGCCGCCCATGATCTGCATGACGGCCCAGATCGCCGCCAGCGCCAGCGCCAGCAGCGTGAGCACACCCGTGGCCGCGCGACGGCCCTGCACGAGGTCCGCCAGCAGCACGACGCCGGCGCCGAGGTACAGCAGCACGGCGGGCCCGACGTAGAGGGCGGTCGCTACGGCGCTCACGAGAGGCCCTCCATGATCTGCGCGATCGGCGCAATGCCCGCCTCGACGGCGGTGGTCAGGAGCGCCGGGTAGATGCCGACGGCGAGGATGACGACGACGAGCGAGGCCATCGCGGTGACTTCCCACCAGGCGGTGGCGTCCGTGAGCTCCCGCCAGCGGTCCGTCGCCGGGCCGTGGAGCACGCGCTGCACCGTCCACAGGATGTAGCCCGCCGACAGCACCACGCCGAAGATGCCGGCCGTCGTTGCCACCGGGTGCGCCTCGAACGATCCGAGGAACGTCGTCAGCTCGGCGACGAAGCCGGACATCGCCGGCAGGCCGAGGGAGGCGAGGCCGGCGATGATGAAGACGGTGCCGACCAGCGGCATGCGGTGCATCAGCCCGGACATCTGCGCGATCTCACGCGTGTGGGTGCGGTCGTAGATGAGGCCCACCACCACGAAGAGCAGGCCCGTGATCGTGCCGTGCGTGAACATCTGCATCGCCGCGCCCGACAGGCCCAGCGCGCCCATCGCCGAGACGCCGAGGAGCACGTAACCCATGTGGGACACCGACGAGTACGCGACGAGCCGCTTCAGGTCCGTCTGGCGCAGCGTGATCACCGCACCCCACAGCACAGAGAAGCCGGCGAGCGTCGCGAGGATGAACCTCGAGTCGTGCGCCTGTTCGGGCAGCAGCGGCAGCGCGATGCGGATGATGCCGTACCCGCCCATCTTCAGCAGGACGCCGGCCAGCATCACGGACACAGCCGTGGGCGCGTCCGTGTGCGCGTCCGGCAGCCACGTGTGCACCGGGAACGTCGGCAGCTTCACCAGGAACGCCAGCATGATCGCCCAGAACACCAGCGTCAGCGGGATCGCCGCCTCCGTGACGGGCTCCGCCGTCAGTTCGGCGATGTCGAACGTCCCCGCGGCCGCCCCGAGCACGAGGAAGCCGACGAGCATGAACGCGGAACCCGCCAGCGTGTAGATCAGGAACTTCGTCGCGCTGTACAGGCGCCGGCCGCTGCCCCACTGGCTGATCAGCATGAACATCGGCAGCAGTTCCAGCTCCCAGAAGAGGAAGAACTGGATCAGGTCCAGCGACAGGAACACGCCGGCGACCGCCGTCTCCATGAACAGCAGCCACGCGAAGTACTGCTTCGCCTTCACGTCGATGCGCCACGAGACGAGCACGGACACCACCGACAGCAGCCCGAGCAGCAGCACCAGCGGCGCGGAGAGCCCGTCCACGCCGACGGTGTAGCGGATGCTGAAGCCCGCGTCACTCGCGGCGATCCACTCGAAGGTGTTGACGAACTGGTAGCCCTCGACGGTGGGGTCGAACAGCACGAACACGATCGCCGAGACGACGAACGCGACGCCGGAGAACGTGAGCGCGACCCACTTCGCGTCCTGCTCCTTCTCCTGCGGGAGGAAGAGCGCGAGCAGCGCGCCAGTGACCGGGAGCAGCAGGAAGAGCGTCAGCATTACGGCGCCAACCGTTCGAGGAGCCCGCCGCTCAGCACGAGGACCGCGCCGACCGCGACCACAACGCCGAGCACGTAGAGCGAGGTGTAGGCCTGCAACTGCCCCGTCACGGACTGCCGCAGCCCGGTCCCCACGAGGCGCGCCGCGATGCCGATGCCGTTGACGACGCCGTCCACCAGGTAGCGGTCGATTGCCGCGGCCACCCGGCCGATGCCGAGCAGCAGGCCGCGCACGACGCCGTCCTCGGCCACCTCGTTGACGTAGTACAGGCGCTCGACGACGCGCGGCAGCGGGCCCAGCGCACCGCGGATGACGGACGAGGCCGGGCGCTGCGCGTAGTAGATCGCAGCCGCGACGCCAATGCCGCCGAGCGCGGCGACCGTGGAGGCGACGAGCACCACCGGGTCCACGTGGAACTCGAAGTGCCGCAGCTCCGGCGCCAGCGCCCCCTCCACGAAGTGGCCGAACATCCCGCCGACGTTGAAGAATCCGAAGCCGATCGCCCCCACGGAGAGGATCAGCAGCGGGGCGACCATCGAACGGGGCGACTCGTGCGGGTGGCTCGCGTGCCCGCCGTGCGAGCCGTGCTCCGGCTCTGCCCCGCCCCGGTACTCACCGAAGAACGTGAGGAAGATCGCGCGGAACATGTAGAGCGAGGTCATGAACGCCACGGCGGTGCCAATGGCGAACAGCAGGACGTTGTGGTTCCACGCGTCCAGCAGGATCTCGTCCTTCGACCAGAAGCCCGCCAGCGGGAAGACGCCGGAGAGCGACAGCGATCCGATGAGGAACGTCCAGTAGGTGATCGGCATCGGCTTGCGCAGGCCGCCCATCAGCGGCATCTCGAAGGTGTTGGTCGCGTGGCTCAGCGAGCCCGCCCCCTGGAACAGCAGCGACTTGAAGAACGCGTGCGTGAAGAGGTGGAAGATCGCCGCCACGTACCCGCCGAGGCCGATCGCCATCACCATGTAGCCGAGCTGGGAGATCGTGGAGTACGCCAGCACGCGCTTGATGTCCGTCGCCACGATGCCCATCGAGGCGGCGAAGATCGCGGTGAACCCGCCGACGAACGCGATCGTCGTGCGCACGCCTTCCGGGGCCGCCTCGACCGCGCCGAAGAAGCGCAGCATCAGGTAGACGCCGGCCGCGACCATCGTCGCGGAGTGGACGATCGAGGAGACCGGGGTCGGGCCCTCCATCGCGTCCGGCAGCCAGAAGTGCAGCGGGAACTGCGCGGACTTGCCGGCCGCGCCGGCGAACAGCCCGAGCACGAACGCCCCGAGCACCGGCACCGCGATCTCTCCGGCGTGCGCCAGGTGGTTGATCTCCTCGATGTCGAACGTACCGGTGTTCACCCAGATCAGGACCACCGCGAGCATGAAGCCGAAGTCGCCGAAGCGGGTGACGATGAACGCCTTCTTGGCGGCGGCGGCGGCGCTCGGCCGGTGGAACCAGAAGCCGATCAGCAGGTACGAGGTCAGGCCGACCAGCTCCCAGTGGATGAACAACTGGAGCAGGCTGGACGCCATGACCAGCCCGAGCATCGACATGGTGAACAGCGACATGAACGCGAAGAACCGCGCGTAGCCGCCGTCGCCCGCCATATACCCGGTGGAGTAGATCTGCACGAGGAGCGAGATGCTCGTCACGACGGCGATCATCACCGCGCTCAGGCCGTCCAGTCGCACGCCGAACTCGACGTCGAACTCGAACAGCGACATCCAGTGGTGCGGGTGGAAGTCAGCCGGTTCGCCGTGCAGACCGATCGAGGTGTCCAGCGCCCACATCGCCAGCAGCCACGCGACGCCGATCGCGCCGATGGTGAACCGCCCGGCAAGCAGCGGCCGGCCGCGCAGCACGGTCACGATCACGAGGAACGAGACCAGCGGCGCGAAATAGATGGCCCAGACGGCCGCTTCGGGGATCGGTGGGAGGAGCATTAGATCTTGTTCAACACTTCACGCGCGACGTGCGTCTTGCCGTCCGGCACCCAGATGGCGCGGGCATCCTTCATCGAGCCGACCTCGAGCGGCGGGACGATCCGCACAGACAGCGCCTCCTGGTTGAACACCTCGCGCCACGTCTGCGCGGAGTAGCCGTCCGCGACGTCCATGAACTTCACCCACATCGTGCGCCGCCCCCTACCCCGCTACCCGTGCTGCAGGTTGATGCGATCGAGGTCGACGGTTTCGCGCTGGCGGTACACGAGCACGGCCATCGCGAGCGCCACGGCCGCCTCGGCAGCCGCGACGGTGAGCACGAACACCACGAACACGTGCCCGGCCAGCGGCTCCTCGCCCGGCGTGAAGGCGGACGAGAAGCGCGAGAAGGCGACCAGCGTCAGGTTCACCGCGTTCAGCATCAACTCCACGCCCATCAGCACGGCGACGGCGTTGCGCTTGGAGAGCGCGATCACCGTGCCGATGCCGAAGATCAGCCCGGACACCACCAGGTAGTGCGCCAGCGTCACACTGAGCCCCAGCATCACGCGTCCTCCCGCGGTCCGCGACGCTCGTGGACCAGCACGATCGCGCCGAGCAGCGCGAAGAACAGCAGGATCGAGGCCACCTCGAACGGCAGCACGTAGCGGTCGAGCAGCAGCTGGCCGATCGTCCCGGCGGTCGTCGGCGGGTCGGCCGCGGCCAGCGCGTCGCCCTGCAACTCCGCCCACGGCGTGATCAGCGAGACGACGCTCACCAGCCCAGCGACGCCGAGGCCGGCCGCCAGGGCGGGCAGCAGGTACAGCGAGTTCGCGTTGTCGCGCGCAGCAAGCGGGGTGAGCATGATCGCGAACACCATCAGCACCGCGATCGATCCCGCGTAGATCAGGATCTGCGCCACCGCGATGAAGTCCGCGCTCAGCGTCACGAAGAGCCCGGCCATGCCGAGGAACGCGAGCACGAGGAACACGAGCGCGTGCAGCAGGTTCCGCGCCACGAGCACCATCAGCGCCCCGAGGACGGTGACGGCGGCCAGCAGCCAGAACGCGACGACGATCGCCGGTGACTCCATCAGCGGGCCGCCTGGATGCGCTCGGCGGCGCGCAGGCCACCGACGCCGTTCGTCATGATCGGCGGCGACGCCATCTCCTGCGGCGCGTAGCCGATGGCGTTCGCCCACGCGCGCACGCCGTAGTACGTCAGCGCCGCATTGACCACCACCGCCCCGCCAATGGTCACGATGCCGGGGAGCCCCGACTGCGCGATCAGCATCGACTCCACGGCCACGATCAGGAGCTGGATGATCGACAGCGGGATGAGGAACTTCCACGCGAACGCCATGAGCTGGTCCAGGCGGAATCGAGGCAGCGTGGCGCGCAGCCAGACGAAGCCGGCGTACACCAGCAGCGTCTTCGCGCCCAGGATCAGGTACCCGGGGATCCACGTCTCCAGCCCGAACAGCGTGTAGCCGCCGAGGAAGAACGTGGACACCGCCGCCCCCACGAGAAGCGCGTTCCCCAACTCAACCGCGAGGAAGAGGCCGGCCTTCATGCCGGAGTACTCGGTGTGGAAACCGGCGACGATCTCCGATTCCGCCTCGCCGATGTCGTTGGGCGTGCGGTTGATCTCGGCGGTGCTGGCGAAGAGGAAGGTGAACGCGCCGAAGGGGAGCAGCACGATCATCCACATGTAGTGCGCCTGCTGCCACGCGACGATCTCGGAGAGCTGGAGCGAACCGGTGAACAACACGATCGTCAGCAGCGAGATGCTGATCGGGATCTCGTAGGACACCATCATCGCCACGGTCCGCATCGCCCCCAGCAGCGCGTAGTGGTTGTTCGAGGACCACCCGGCGAGGAACACCGCGAGCACGCCGAGCGACGAGATGGCGATCACGTACACCACGCCCACGTTCAGGTCGGCGTAGGACATGTTCGCGGACCACGGGATCGGCGCCCAGCCGAGCATGGCGGGGATGAAGATCAGCACCGGCGGGATGAAGAAGAGCAGCCGGTCCGCACCCAGCGGGATCAGCACTTCCTTCTGCAGCAGCTTCACCGCGTCCGCGAGCGGCTGCAGCAAACCGAAGGGGCCCACGCGGTTGGGGCCCTGCCGGATCTGGAACTTCGCGATCAGGCGCCGCTCCACCCACACGCCGATCACCAGCCACCCGCCGACCAGGCTGAGGATGCCGACGCCGCCGAGGAGGCTGCCGATCATGTAGGCGATCCAGCCGGGCAGCCCGTTGCGTGCTGCCCAGTCACGGAAGTGGGCCATTGGGATGCCCAGGTCGCGGAAGTCGTACCAGCGGCCGTCCAGCGTGCCCGAGACGACGAGGACGCCGACCGCGACGGCCACGACGAGGCCGCCGAGTGCGAGCACGGCGAGCAGGAAGCGCGCCTCGCCCGGGAGCGACATCGCGCGCTGCAGCAGCGAGCGGTGCTCCAGGATCTGACGCGCCATCGGCGTCGCGGGGCGGCGGTCGGCGGCGCTCATCGGTCGATATCTCCCACGACGATGTCGAGCGAACCCAGGGCGACGACAGCATCCGGCAAGGACGCGCCAACCGCCATCTCGCGCAGGAGCGACAGGTTGATCAGCGAAGGGGCGCGGATGTGGAAGCGGTACGGAGCCGGAGTGCCGTCCGAGACGACGTAGAAGCCGAGTTCACCACGGGGTCCCTCCACCCGTCCGTAGACCTCGCCCACCGGGGGGCGGAGCGCCAGCGGAATGTCGGTCTTGTGCGGGCCGTCCGGGATCTGGGCGACGGCCTGCTTGATGATCTTCACGGACTGGCGCGTCTCTTCCAGGCGCACCATGAAGCGGTCGTACACGTCCCCGTGACGCCCGACCGGCACCTCGAAGTCCATGCGGTCGTAGACGCAGTACGGCTCCGCCTTGCGCAGGTCCCAAGGCACGCCGGAGCCGCGCAGCGCGGGGCCGACCAGCGACCCGTTGATCGCGTCCGCCGCCGAGATGACGCCCACGTTGCGCGTGCGCGCCAGGAAGATCTCGCTGTCCTCGACCAGCGTCGCGTACTCGTCGATGCGCGTCGGCAGCTCGTCCAGCAGCTCCTGCAGCGCCGGCCAGAACTCGGGCGGCGGTTCGAAGGAGACGCCGCCGATGCGCATGTAGTTCGTCGTCAGGCGCGCGCCGCAGGTCATCTCGAACAGGTCGAGGATCTTCTCGCGCTCACGGAACATGTAGAGCAGCGGCGTCTGCCACGCCCCGGCGTCGGACACCAGCGTCCCGTTCGCCATCGCGTGGCTGGCGATGCGCTGGAGCTCCGCGAAGATGACGCGCAGGTAGGACGCCCGCTCCGGCACCTCCACCCCCGCGAGGCGCTCGACCGCGAGGCACATGCCGAGGTTGTTGGACATGGCGGCCAGGTAGTCGGCGCGGTCGGTGAACGGGATGTTCTGGGTGTACGTGCGCTCCTCGGCCAGCTTCTCCATCGAGCGGTGGAGGTAGCCGACGATCATGTCGAGGTCGCGGATGACCTCGCCGTCCATGACCACGCGCAAGCGGAACACGCCGTGGGTGGACGGGTGCTGCGGGCCGATGTGCAGGACGTAGGGCTCGTTCGCCGGGG
>JBFWQJ010000027.1:0-18150 GCA_050249515.1 Dehalococcoidia bacterium
TCGCGGAGTTCATCGCCATCGGTGCCCGGCTGCTGCTGCTGAAGTCGCGCGCGCTGCTGCCGCGCGAGGAGCAGCCCGCCGTCGAGGAAGAGGACGAGGGCAACGACATCCGCGCCCTGATCGAGGCGCTGAAGGAGTACCGGCGCTTCAAGCAGGCGGCGGAGTTCTTCCGCGACCGCGACGGCACCAGCGGCACCTACCGCCGCGTCGCCCCGCAGCCGAAGGTGCCGATGCCCACCGGCCTGGAGTCCGTCACCCTCTCGTCGCTCGTGGACGTCATCCGCGAGATCATGGAGCGCATCCCCGAGGAGGAGCCGGTCTCCGAGGTGCGCCGTGAGCCGGTGCGCCTGCGCGACCGCATCGCCCGCATGGTCGAGCGCCTCGAGACGGAGCGGCGCACCTCGTTCCGTCGGATGATCGAGGGCGCGACGACGCGCACCGAGGTGATCGTGGACTTCATGGCCGTGCTGGAGCTGATCAAGCAGCGCTACCTGGAGGCCGTGCAGTCGGAGTCGTTCGGCGACATCGACCTCGTGAAGCTGGAAGGCGCCGTGGCGCCGCTGTTCGGGGCTTCGAACGCCTCCGAGCTGGAAGAGGACTTCACCGGGGTGTAGTCGCCCCCCGGGAACCTCGAAGCGCAGAAGGGACGCCCACCGCCCGTGCTGCTGGTCCGAGACGAGCTCCGCCGCACCGCCACGCCCGGCGACCACGCGCTGTCCATCGGCGTGTTCGACGGCGTGCACGGCGGCCACCGCATGCTCATCGACCGCATGCAGTCCGAGGCGCGCGCGCGCGGCCTCACGGGCGGCGTCGTCACCTTCCATCCCCACCCCGTCACCGTGGTGCGCCCGGACGTCGAGTTCTCGTACATCGAGTCGCTGGAGCGGCGCGTGGAGCTGCTGCGCGCCCTGGGTGTCGCGTTCGTCTCCGTGCTGACGTTCACCTCGGAGCTGCAGCAGGTGTCCGCCGCGGACTTCACGCGCCTGCTGGTGGAGGAGGCGCGGATGCGCCTGCTGGTCGTCGGCGAGGACTTCCGCCTCGGCCGCGGCGGCGAGGGCACCGTGGACCGGCTCCGTGCGATCGGCGAAGAGCAAGGGTTCGAGGTGGTCGCCGTACCGCTGCTGCCGGACGCTGGCGGACGCGAGCGCATCTCCTCCACTCGCGTCCGGGCGGCGCTGGCCGCAGGGCGCATGGAGGAGGTCCAGGCGTTCCTCGGCCGGCCGTACGCGATCCGCGGCCCCGTGCTGCACGGGGAGCAGCGCGGGCGGCAGATGGGATTCCCCACGCTCAACGTGGGCGTCAGCCCGGACCGCGCGCTGCCGCCGCACGGGGTGTACGTCACGCGCGCGCTGGTGGACGATCGGGAGTACCGCGCCGTCACGAACATCGGCACCCGTCCCACGTTCGACGGCCGCACCACCACCGTGGAGACGCACCTGCTGGACTTCGAGGGCGACCTGTACGGCCACGTGGTCACGATCGAGCTGGTGCGGATGCTGCGGGGCGAGCGGAAGTTCGACGGGCTGGAGGCGCTCCGCGCGCAGATCGCGCAGGACGCGCAGCAGGCCCGCGCATGGTTCGACTGACGGCCCGAGTGACCGTGGGACACACGTCCGAGATGGAGTCGCTGGCATGACATCGAGCACCCGGAGAATGGCGCCCGTCGAGGAGCAGATGCGCATCCTCATGGCCGGCACCGAGTTCGGTGACGACACCACGCGCGCGACCATGGAGCGCGAGCTCCGCGCGCGACTGGAGGAGGACCGCCCGCTCCGCGTCTACTGCGGCTACGACCCCACCCGCGTGGACCTGCACCTGGGCCACTCCGTCTCCATGCGGAAGCTCCGCCAGTTCCAGGACCTGGGCCACCACGTCACGTTCCTCATCGGCTCCTTCACCGCGACCATCGGCGACCCCACGGGCCGCGACAAGACGCGCCCGGTGCTGACGCCCGAGGAGATCGCGGCGAACGCGAAGACGTACACCGACCAGGCGTTCGCGATCCTCGACGCCGAGCGCACGACGATCCGCTACAACGCGGACTGGCTCGCCTCGCTCACCTTCGCGGACGTGACGCGGCTGACGGGGCACTACACGGTGCAGCAGTTCATCCGCCGCGAGAACTTCGCGAAGCGGCTGGACGCCGGCGAGCCGATCCACGTCAGCGAGCTGCTGTACGCGATGATGCAGGCGTACGACGCATACGAGCTGGAGGCGGACGTGCAGCTGGGCGGCACGGACCAGACCTTCAACCTCTTCGCCGGCCGGCAGTTGCAGGAAGGGCGCGGCCAGAAGCCGCAGGTCTGCCTCACCCTGCCGATCCTCGTGGGCACGGACGGCCACGAGAAGATGTCGAAGTCGTACGGCAACTACATCGGCATCACGGAGCCGGCGAACGACATGTTCGGCAAGGTGATGTCGATCCCCGACGCCTCCATCCTCAACTACTTCACGCTCGTCACCCCCCTCCGCCCCGAGGAGGTCGAGGACATCGAGCGCGCGATGGCGGCCGGCTCGCTCCGGCCGATGGACGCGAAGAAGCGGCTCGCCGAGGAGATCACGACCGTCTTCCACAGCGCGGAGGCCGCGCGCGACGCCCGCGCCTACTTCGAGGCCACCGTGCAGCGCAAGGAGACGCCGGACGAGATGCCGGAGCACGCGGTGGGCGGCCCCACGGCGCTCACGGAGGTGCTGCGCGCCGCCGAACTGGTGAAGAGCAACGGCGAGGTGCGCCGCCTCGTGTCAGAGGGCGCGCTGCTGCTCAACGGCGAGAAGGTCGCCGACTTCAACATCGAGGTCGGCCCGGGCGACGAGATCCGCGTGGGGCGTCATCGCTACCTGCGCCTGGTGGCGAAGTAGACGGAGGGCGCGATGATCGACGGCGGCTCGGACCTCGACCTCGAGGCGGCGATCCAGAACATCCGGGAGGCGGAGGTCATCTGCGTCTACTTCCCGGCGTTCAACCAGACGCTCCTCGTGGACGCGCGCACCGCGCCGAACGTCGCGCCGATGATGGCTGTGGTGCCCATGGTGCGCACCGCCGCGGACCGCATCCGCTCGCTCCGCCGCCTCCGCCCCCAGCTGCCTCGCCCCGACTCGATCACGATGATCCCGTGGGGGCGCCGCGTCCACTCGCTCGTCGACTGCGGCCTCTGGGAGCAGCTGGTCGCGCGCGCCGAGGATGACGCCGGCGCGGAGGACTGCATGCGCCGCCTGTGCAGCATGGAGCTGTCCGAGTTCCGCGACGCGATCATCGGCCGCGCGTACCAGTCGCTCTGGTCGCGCGCCGACGCGAAGAAGCGCCGCGACGACTAGCGCGCGCATCGTCCCCGCTGCAGACACGACGACGCCCCGAGTCACCTCGGGGCGTCGTGCTGTCACCGGCGGTGCGAGGGGCTAGGAGGCGCCCTGCGCGTGCATGGCGGCCATGCGGGCCTGCATCTGTGCGTGGCGGGCGCCCATCTGACCCTGCATCTCGCCCTGGCCGTGCTCGCCGTGCTGGCCGCGCGCCTGGTGGCCGGTGCCGTCCTTCGGGCAGGGGTGCTCGCCGTCGCCCGGCGTCGCGGGGGCGCCCTGCGCGGGCGGCGTGGTGGAGGGCGTCGCGTCCGGCGTCTGCGCCGCCGCCACGCCGACGGACGCGATCGTGAGCACCGCGCCCGCGACCAGCGCGCCGATGATCGTCGTCTTCTTCCGAGTCTCCATGGTGTCTCCTCGACCAGCCGCGCCGGCTGGACCTGCGAACGTGGGATGGCCTATCCAGCGTCGCAACGAGGCCCGCGCGATGTGTGCCACGAGTGTTAACCGGCTGATCGGATTGGATGAACCGCGCCGCAGCGCGCTAATCCGCCGTCTCCGGCCGCAGGTCGAGGACCTCGAGCTGCAGCGCGCCGCCGCCGCGGAAGTCGTCGCGCTTGAACGTGTAGACGATGTCCGCGCGCTCGCCGGCGGGCACCATGTGCTCCGCGTTGCCGAAGGAGATCGCACGCCAGGTCACCGCGCCCTCCTTCAGTGTCAGCTGCAGGTGTGTACCCTCGGCGCCCACGGCGCGGGTCTCCGCCACCGTCACCCCGCGCGCGAGGAACGTGGGCGTGGGGTTGCCGATCCCGTGCGGTCCGAGGAGCCCGAGCCACTGGATCGTGCGCCGGTCCACCGCGTGCAGCGGCAGCTCCGCGTCCACGGGGATCGTCGGCGCCAGCGTCGACACGTCCAGGCGCTCGGCCGCGTCCGCGACCAGCCGGTCGCGCACCTCCTCGAGGCGCGCGGCGTCGATGCTGAAGCCCGCGGCCGCGCGGTGGCCGCCGAAGCGCAGGAACAGGTCGCTGTTGCGCCGCAGCAGCGCCGTGATGTCGAACTCCTCGATCGAGCGGCACGAGGCGCGCCCCTCGCCGTCGATGATCTGCATCGCGATCGCGGGGCGGTGGTACTCCTCCGCCAGCCGCGAGGCGGCCAGGCCGACGATGCCCATGGAGATCAGCGGCGACGCGATGATCAGCAGCGGCCCCGCGAGGTCCTCCGGCGTGAGCGAGGCACGCGCGATCTCCACGGCCTCCGTCGTCTGCTCGCGGCGCTGCTTGTTCAGGACGTCCAGGCGTTCCGCGAGCGCGGTCGCCTCATCCTTCGTCGGCGCCAGCAGCAGGTCGAGCGCGAGGCGGGCGTGCTCCATGCGCCCGGCGGCGTTCAGCCGCGGGCCGAGCGCCCACCCGCACGTCTCCACCGAGATCTCCTCGACCTTTGTCCCCGCGATCGCGCACAGCGCGTGCACCCCGGGGCGGTCGGTCGCACGCAACGCGTCGAGGCCGAGCCGCACCAGGTCGCGGTTCTCCGACACCATGGGCGCGAGGTCGCAGATCGTTCCCAGCGCGACCAGCGCGCGATGCGACTCCGGCGCGTACGGCCGGCCGAGGTGGTCGTAGAGGTCGTGGATCACCTTGTACGAGACGCCGACCGCCGCCGGCTCGGAGCCGTACGCGGAGTCCACGAGCTTCGGGTTCACGATCGCCAGCGCCTCCGGCAGCACCGGGGGCACCGTGTGGTGGTCCAGCACGAGCACGTCCATGCCCAGCGCGTTCGCCTCCGCCACCTCGGCGACGGCGCTGGTGCCGCAGTCCGCGGTGACCAGGACGCTCGCGCCCTGCGCGGCCAGCGCGCGGACGGCGTTCACGTTGGGACCATAGCCCTCCGAGAAACGGTGGGGGAGGTACGGGATCGGGTGCGCGCCCAGGTCGCGTAGGCCCTCGGTCAGGATCGTGGTCGAGGTGACCCCGTCCACGTCGTAGTCGCCGAACACCGCCACCGTCTCGCCCGCGCGGCACGCGCGCGCCAGCCGCTCCACCGCGACGTCCAGGTTCGGCATGAGCCGCGGGTCGGTCAGTTCACCGGGCCGCCCGAGGTACGTGCGCGCCTCGACGGTCGTCCGCACCTCGCGATGCGCCAGCAGCACGCGCATCAGCGGCGGCAGCCCCTCCCCCGCGTCCGCGAACCCCTCGAGCGGCGGCGTCCCGAGCACGCGCCACCGCCGCCCACCGGAGCCGCGGAGGAGACGGGAGGGGGAGGAGAGAGTGGTCATGCTGTGCCGTCAAGGGCGGCACATGATCGCACATCGAGCCGCGAGTCGTTGTCCGCCCAGATGATCAGATCAATTGCTGGCGGCGAGCCGAGATCCAGACGGCCGCAGACCTCTTGGATGCGGTCGGGTTCTAAGATTCCATCCGCCTTGTCGAGCACGAGAACGTGCAGGTCTGCCCAACGTCGAGCTTCGAATTTTTCAAGGGCGGCGTCCACGAGTCGCGCCAAGGCGGCCTCGACGGATTCCCGCACGTCGATCACAGCTACTGCCATGACCTCGACCGACGGAGGATCGTCATCGTCGTCGAGGCGGAGGAGTTGCCACTCTTCGTTCCAACTGAGCGCACCATTTCGGTTTGCAAGACGCTCGGCACAGGCCTCCGCAAGGGCTTGACCAAACTTGTGCCGCGCTTCGTCCGTGAAGAACGAGTGCTCATACGTGTCGCAGTCAACGAGCATGAACATCCCTCTGACGAGCGGGGAGTGCCTCGACACTTCGTCGCCGCTTTGGTTATGGCAGCACCAGAGGTGCCCAGCACCCTGTTCTCGGGTGAGCGAGAGATGCGCGTGCCGCTCGTACCGAATGAGGCCGGTCTCTCCGGGCACAAGACCCGGCCCCACGCGCTCAATCTCTCGCTGAAGGCGCCGTGTGAGTGGTTGATCGATTGGTAGCTCGAACCCAAACGGCGGTAGTAGGTAGTAGTGTCCAGTCGATGCCGCGAGACGGCGCATGAGTGACCTGCGGTACGAGCCGAGCTCATCGAACGCGGCGTGCGACACGCGCTTGACCTCGACTGCCGCCGTCCGCCGCCCGTCGGTAACGACTACTTCCGGCGACGGTGTATTCGGGTGCAGGTCGTCGAGAGTAGGCCCCGGGACTGGAGTCCATTGACCGCCCAGCCTGACGCCAAGCGATTCGCACGCGAGACGGATGCAGCGGGCCTCCTGTTCAGAGACCGGCACTCCCTACTCCGCCCGCCTGAACACCAGCGACGAGTTGTGGCCGCCGAAGCCGAGGCTGTTCGACATCGCGTACTCGAGGTCGAGGGAGCGCGCGCCCTCGCGGACGAAGTCGAGGTCGCAGTCGGGGTCCGGGGTGACGAGGTGGAACGTGCCGTGGATGCGCTGGTCGCGCAGCGACAGCACCGTCACGGCCGCCTCCACGCCGCCGGCGGCGCCGAGCGTGTGGCCGACCATCGACTTCGTCGAGGACACCGGGATGGTGTAGGCGGCCTCGCCGAAGACGTTCTTGATCGACATCGTCTCGAACTTGTCGTTCAGCGGCGTGCTCGTGCCGTGCGCGTTGATGTAGTCGATGTCCGTCGCGGCGATGCCGGCCTTGCGGAGCGCCATGTTCATCGCGCGCGCCGCGCCCTCACCGTTCTCGGACGGCTGGGTGACGTGGTACGCGTCCGCGGACTGCCCGTAGGAGGCGAACTCCGCGAGGATCGTCGCGCCGCGCGCGATCGCGTGCTCGCGCTCCTCCAGGACGAGGATGCCCGCGCCCTCGCCCAGCACGAAGCCGTCACGGTTCAGGTCGAACGGGCGGCTGGCGGTCTCGGCGTCCTCGTTGCGTGAGAGCGCGCGCGAGGCGGCGAAGGCGGCGACGGACATGCGCGTCACGGAGGCCTCCGCGCCGCCGGCGACCATGGCGATCGCGTCGCCGCGCTTGATCACCTCGAGCGCCGTGCCCAGCGCGTCGGCGCCGGAGGCGCAGGCGGACATCGTGTTGAAGTTCGGACCGCGGAGCCCGAAGCGGATCGAGGTCTGCCCGGCGGCCATGTCCGCGATGAACATGGGGACCAGGAACGGGGAGACGCGGCTCGGGCCCTTCTCGAAGAGGGTCTTGAACTCCTCCTCCAGCGTGGACATGCCTCCGATGCCGGCGCCGATCATGCAGCCGATCTCGTCCGCCTCCGCCGCGACGTCCAGGCCGGACTGCTCCAGCGCCTCGCCCGAGGCGACGACGGCGAGCTGCGTGAAGCGGTCCATGCGGCGCGCTTCCTTGCGGTCGATGAACGTGGACGGGTCGAACTCCTGCACCTCGCCGGCGACCTTCGCCGGGAGATCGCTCGGGTCGATGAGCGTGATCGGTCGGATGCCGTTCGTCCCGGCGAGGAGCGCCTGCCACGACGCCTCGCGGCCCGTGCCGACCGCGGTCAGCAGCCCGACACCCGTCACCACCACCCGCCGCTCGTCGGCCATTACTGCTCCCACCGTCCAAAAATGATCGCGGAGTTGTGGCCACCAAGGCCCACCGACGTGCTCATGGCGCGGCGCACCGGTGCGGTGCGCGCCTCGTTCGGCACGTAGTCCAGGTCGCAGTCGGGGTCGGGCGTCTCGTAGTTGATGGTCGGCGGCACCACGCCGTGATGGCAGACGAGTGCGGTGATCGCCGCCTCCACCGCGCCGGCGGCGCCCATCATGTGCCCGAGCATCGACTTGGTGGAGGAGACCATCAGCCGGTCGGCCTCCTCGCGGAAGACCTCGCGGATCGCGGAGGTCTCCACGCGGTCGTTGAGCGCGGTGCCGGTGCCGTGCGCGTTGATGTAGTCGATGTCGCCCGCGCCGATGCCGGCCTCGGACATCGCCTCGCGCATCGCGTCGGCCACGCCGTGGCCGTCCTCGGCGGCGGCGACCATGTCGAAGGCGTCGTTCGTGCTGGCGGCGCCCAGCCACTCCGCGTAGATGCGCGCGCCGCGCGCCTGCGCGTGCTCCAGCGACTCGAGGACGAGGATGCCCGCGCCCTCGCCCAGGATGAACCCGGAGCGGTTGGCGTCGAACGGGCGCACGGCCTTCGTCGGGTCCTCCGCGACGGCGAGCGCCTTCATCGCGTGGAAGCCGGCGTAGTAGATCGGCGTCAGGGGGGCCTCGAAGCCGCCGGTGATCATCACGTCGGCGCGGCCGCTGCGGATGATCTCCGCCGCCTCGCCGGTGGTCGCACCGCCGGTGGCGCAGGCGGCGCTGATGCCGAAGTTCGGCCCGCGCGCGCCGATGGCGATCGCGATCAGGCCGGTCGCGGTGTCCGGCAGCATGTGGCTGGTCATGAACGGGGACACGCGGCGGTGGCCCCTGTCCTCCAGCACGTCGTTCTGCTCCACGATCATCTGCGCGCCGCCCATGCCGGTGCCCAGCACGACGCCCACGCGCTTCGCGTCCTCGACCGCCATGTCGAGGCGGGCGTCGGCGATCGCCTGCTGCGCGCCCGCGAGCGCGAACACGGAGGAGCGGTCCAGGCGGCGCAGGATCTTCGCGTCCACGAACGCCGCGGGGTCGAAGTCGCGCACCTCGCCGGCGATCGGGCACTCGTACGCGCTGGTGTCGAAGTGCGTGATCGGGCCGATGCCGGAGCGGCCGGCGACCAGCGCGTCCCACGTGCTGGCGGTGTCATTCCCAACGGGCGTGATCAGTCCGATGCCGGTGACGACGACGCGGGTCATGAGGCTACTGCGCCGTCTGCAGCGGCGCGCGGCCGGGCAGCACCGAGATCGGGATGGGCGCCTCGCGCGCGTCGTCCAGCGACACCACGTTCAGTTCCTTCGAGATGCGCTTCGCCATGCCGGCGAGCACGTGCCCCGGCCCGACCTCCACGAGGAGCTCGACGCCCTCGCGCGTCATCCGGCGCACGTTCTCGGCCCACAGCACCGGAGAGCGGAGCTGCGCCTCGAACTCGGCGCGGACCTCGGCGGCGGTGCGCAGCAGGTCGGCGGTGATGTTGGAGACGATCGGCTGGTCGGGCGCCTCGATCGGGACGCTGCGCATGATGTCGGCGAACTCGTCCGCCTGCTCGTCGTGGAGCGGGGTGTGGCTGGAGACCTTCAGGCGCAGGCGGATCGCCTTGGCGCGCGCCTCCTTCGCCAGCTCCATGGCGCGCTCCAGGGCGGAGACGTCGCCGCTGATCACGATCTGCGTCTCGTCGTTCATGTTCGCCACGTCCACGCGGGAGTGGGCGCCCTCGGTCGCCTGCGTGCACAGGTCGCGCACGCGGTCCACGGTCAGCCCGAGGATCGCGGCCATGCCCACGGGGCGCTGGGCGTTGAACTCACCCATCAGCCGGCCGCGCTCGATCATGAGCTGCAGCCCGTCCCGGAACGACAGCGCCCCGGCGGCGACCGCCGCGCTGAACAGGCCCTGCGAGTGACCGCCGAAGAGGCGCGGCCGCACCGTGTCCCCGACCTCGGCCAGCTTCTCCCGCATGGCGCGGATGATCGCGACGGAGGTGGTGAGGACGGCGGGCTGGGTGTTGTGCGTCGTCGCCAGGTCGTCCTCGGTGCTGTCGAAGCAGCTCTTCGCGAGGTCCATGCTCGTGATGTCGCTGGCCTCCTCGAACGTGAGGCGGGCGGCGGGCGAGTGCTCGTAGACCAGCTTCCCCATGCCCGGGGCCTGGGAACCCTGGCCCGGGAAGACGATGGCGATCGGGTCAGTGGAGTCGGACGAGTGGGTGGCGTCGGTCATGCGGCACCTCCACGGCGGCGGCAACGGTGCCGATCATCCGTTCTGGCGATTGTACCATTCCGGGCGCTGCATCAAACGTGCATCGCGCTCCTCGGAGCCCATCGCAAGCATCTGCAGACCCGGGCCGTCACGGTCCACCGCGCGGCGCACCCCGGGCAGCAGCCGCAGCAGATCGCTCGCCAGCGTCGAGGCCGGGCCGATGCTCTGCGCGCCCTGCCGTCCGCACTCCGCGTGCACCGCGACCCCGGCGGAGGCGGCGTCGAACGGGTCGAGCCCCTGCGCGAGGAACCCCGCGATCAGCCCGCCGAGGACGTCGCCGCTCCCGGCGTGCGCCAGGGCCGATGTCGCCACCTCGGATAGCCGGGCGCGCCCGTCCGGGTGCGCGACGATCGTGCACGCCCCCTTCAGCACGACGATGCTCCCAGTCTGCTTTGCATAACGGCACGCGGTGTCGAGGCGCGCCGCCTGCACGGCGGCGGTGTCGGAACCGCACAGGCGAGCCATCTCCGCCGGGTGGGGCGTCAGGATGCGCGGCAGCGCCAGCGTCTCGTGCCAGCCGGGGCGCTTTGCCAGCGCGTTCAGCGCGTCGGCGTCGAGCACCACGCCCGCGAGCCCCTCGACGCCGTCGAGGCCCGCCAGGAGGTGCGTGACGAAGGCCTCCGAGGCCGCGGTGAGGTCGAGGCCGGGCCCGACCAGCAGCGAGCGCGCTCGGCCGCCCGAGAGGGCCCGCAGCAGGGCCCGGGCCGCCTCGGCGTCCAGCGTGCCGTCCGTGGAGGGCAGGGGCTCGTGCGTGGCGTCTGCGAGCGCGGTGAGCAGCGGCTGAATCGCCTCCGGGGCCGCGAGGGTCACGAGGCCCGCGCCGGAGCGCGCCGCGGCCTCCGCGGCGAGCCGCGCGGCTCCCGGGAAGCGTCGCGACCCCGCCGCGACGACCACCGTGCCGAACGTGCCCTTGTGGCCCTCGTCCGGGCGTGCGGGCATCCGCTCGCGCACGTCGCGCAGCCGGAGGTCCTCGTAGGGGAGCCTCGTCGCCGCCTCGGCCGGGATGCCGATGCCGACCGGGATGACCTCACCGGCAAAGCGGCGGCCCGGCATCGAGAACAGCCCGGTCTTCGCGTAGCCGAACGTCACCGTGGTGTCGGCGGCGACCGTGTGCGGGTCGGCGTAGCCGGTATCGGCGTCCACGCCGCTGGGCAGGTCGAGGGCGATCAGCTGCACCGGCGGGGTCGCCTCGCGCGCGGCGCGGAGCCGCAGCAGCACCTCGGCCGCGTCGCCGGTGATCGGGCGCTCGCGAGGGGCGAACCCGGTGCCGAAGAGCGCATCCAGCACGATCGTCGCGCCGGAGAGCTGCTGCTCGAGGAAGGCGAAGTCCGTGTCCTCGGCGACGGTGGTGGCGCCGATCCCCGCCTCGACCACCGCGGCCCACTCGGCGTCCTCAGCGGGGCGGGGGCGCAGCAGGTAGATGTGCACCTCCGCGCCCCACTGGTGCAGGTGGAGGGCGGCCACCAGGCCGTCGCCGCCGTTGTTGCCGGGGCCGCAGAGCACCAGCGCCTCGCTGCCATCCAGCGCGCCGACGGCCATCCAGGCCTCCTGCGCGGCGGCGAGGCCGGCGTTCGCCATCAACTCGCGCTCGGAGACGCCGTCGGCGACGGCGGCCGCCTCCAGCGCGCGCATCTGCGCCGCGGTGACCAGCTTGCCCACTAGAACGCCTCGTCCGGGTTCTGCTCGTCCTCGCCCGTCATCAGGCCGCGTGCGCGCAGCCGCTCGATGAGCCGGGCGCGGCCGTCCGTCCGATCCTCCTCGAGGATCTCCTGCGTCGCGACGACCACGGCCATCGAGATGCCCTGCAGGTGCGTCAGGGAGATATCGATCGCGTCCAGGCCGATGACCGCCGCGCGCCGCTTCGCCCCGCCGTACAGGTAGACGACCGGCTTGCCGCGCCGGTCCGGGAGCACCTCGATGTCGCGCCAGGCGACGGAGCGGGCGCCCGTGCCGAGCGCCTTCATCATCGCCTCCTTCGCGGCGAACCGCGCCGCGAGCTCCGGGACGCGGCCGCGGCAGAAGGCGACCTCCGCCGGCGTGAACACGCGCGACAGGAAGCGCTCCGGGTGCTTCGCCAGCACCGAGGCGACCCGGTCCGTCTCGATCACGTCGACGCCGACGGCGTGGCTGCTCATCGCGCTCCTTGCACGCGTCGCGGCGGCCTGCGCGCCGGGCGACTCGCGCGAATCTAGCACGAAGCCGTGCCTATACTCGCCTCCCGACCACCCACTCCCGCACCACCCTCCGAGGAGCGCCTCCGTGACCGCACACCTCATCGACGGCGCCGCGATCGCCGCTGCCGTCCGCGCGGACGTGGCCGCGGACGTGGCCGCCTACGTCGCCACCGGCGCGCGCCCCCCGCACCTCTCGGTCATCCTCGTCGGCGACGACCCGGCCTCGCACGTCTACGTCCGGAGCAAGGGGCGCGCCTGCGTGGAGGCGGGCATGACCTCCGACACCATCGAGCTCCCGGCGACCGTGTCGCAGGAGGAGGTGCTCGGCCACGTCGCGCGCCTGAACGCGGACCCCGCGGTCTCCGGCATCCTGGTGCAGATGCCGCTCCCGAAGCACATCGACGAGCTGGCGGTGATGAGCGCGCTGGACCCGAGGAAGGACGTGGACGGGCTGTCCCCGACCAGCCTCGGCCTGCTGCTGCAGGGCGTGCCGGCCTTCGCCCCCGCCACCCCCTCCGGGGTGCTGGAGATGCTCCGTCGCGAGGGCATCGACCCCGCCGGGCGCCACGTCGTGATCGTCGGCCGCTCCGTCCTGGTCGGCCGGCCGCTGGCGATGCTGCTGGCGAACAAGGCCCCGGGCGCGAACGCCACCGTCACGCTGGCGCACACCGGCACCCGCGACCTGGCCGCGGTCACGCGCGAGGCGGACATCCTGGTCGCGGCCATGGGCCGCGCGCGGGCGATCACGGCGGAGATGGTGAAGCCCGGGGCCGTGGTCATCGACGTCGGCATCAACCAGATCGAGGACGCGACGCGGAAGTCCGGGAAGCGCCTCGTCGGCGACGTGGACTTCGAGGCCGTGAAGGAGGTCGCCTCCGCGATCACCCCGGTGCCCGGCGGCGTCGGCCCCATGACGATCGCCATGCTGCTGGTGAACACGCTGGCGGCGGCGAAGGGGCTGTAACGCCGCCCACGCCTCGCGCCGCCCGTCCCGGCGTGCTTACATGGATGCATGGACGAATGGAAGCAGCGAGTCGCCGAGCTCCTGGAGCGCGTGCGGGACGTTCAGGTGCGACTTTGACCTGCCCGCGAAGCAGCACGAACTAGACGCCCTCCGCGAGGCCTCGCAGGCCCCGGACCTCTGGAACGACCGGGCGGATGCCCAGCGCGTGATGCGCGGCGTCGCCCGGCTGGAGGGCCTCCTCGCCACCTGGCAGGACCTGGAGGCGCACTCCGCCGACGTGCAGGCGCTGCTCGAACTCGCCGAGGAGGCGGGCGACGAGGAACGCGACAGCCTGACCGAGGACATCGAGCGCGACCTGTCCGCGCTGGAGCGCGAGTACCAGGCGCTGGAGGTCGCGCTGACCCTCGGCGGGCCGTACGACGGGCGCAACGCGCTCGTCTCCATCCACGCCCGCGAGGGCGGCACCGAGGCGCAGGACTGGGCGGAGATGCTCCTCCGGATGTACCTGCGCTGGGCGGAGTCGCACCGCTTCAAGACCGACATCCTCTCCCTGAGCCCCGGCGACGAGGCGGGCATCAAGTCCGTCGAGGTGCGCATCGAGGGGGAGAACGCCTACGGGCTGCTGAAGTCGGAGCGGGGGACGCACCGCCTGGTGCGCATCTCGCCCTTCGACTCCTCCCACTCCCGGCACACCACCTTCGCGCTGGTGGAGGTCATGCCGGAGGCGGAGCAGGGCGACGTCACCGTGGAGATCGACGGCGACGACCTGCGGATCGACACCTACCGGGCCAGCGGGCACGGCGGCCAGAACGTCCAGAAGAACGACACGGCGGTGCGCATCCTGCACATCCCCACGGGGATCATCGTGACCTGCCAGAATGAACGTTCACAGAATCGAAACCGCGAGAGCGCCATGCTCGTACTCCATTCGAGGCTCCTCGAGCTGGAGATCGAGAAGCGCGAGATCGAGCGCGCGAAGATCCGAGGCGAGCACGTGGATGCCGGGTGGGGGAGCCAGATCCGCTCCTACGTCCTGCACCCGTACAAGATGGTGAAGGACCTCCGCACGAACGTGGAGACCAGCGACACCGGCGCCGTGCTGGACGGCGCCATTGACGAGTTCATCACCGCGTACCTGCGCAGTCAGGTGGGTACCGATGATGGGGAGGCTGCGTGATGACCCAAGGGTTCGCGCGTTCGCGCACGTTCCGTGACGCCCTCGGCGGTGCCGCCCTCGTGGCGGTCGCCCTCGTCGGCGCGGTCTCGCTCCTGCTCGCCAGTCCCGGCCGCGCGTACGCCGCGCCGCAGGCGACGAACATCGCCGTCGAGTCGCCCGATCCGTCCTCCATCACCTTCAAGGTGCGCGCCACGGCGGACGCGGACATCGCCTCGGCGGTGGTGAACTACCGCGTGGAGAGCCCGGACCTGCCGGTCGGCGGCACGCTGCGGGCCGAGGTCGGGGGCGGCAAGAGCGTGGACGCCGCGGCCGTGCTCCAGACCAAGAGCGCGGAGCGCTACTACCCCGCCGGCACGCTCATCACGTACTCGTGGACGATCACCGACAAGAACGGCGCGACGTTCACCACCCCGGAGACCACGTTCACGTTCCTCGACGGCCGCTTCACGTGGCAGTCGAAGAAGGCCGGCCAGACCACCGTCTACTGGTACAACGACAACGGCGACAACGCCGCGAACGCCGACCTCGCCCTCCGTGCGACGGAGGAGTCGATCGAGGACATGCAGGCGCTGCTGAACGTGAAGCTGGACTACGACATCCGCGTGCTGGTGTGGAAGAACTCCGCCGACGCGAAGGATGCCCAGCGCCCGCGCGCGGCCACCTTCGACCAGCAGGTGATCACCGGCGGCTCGCGCGTCTCGGCCGACGTCCTGCACATCTACGACCCGCTGGGCGGGTTCGAGGACGTCGCGCGGCACGAGGCGGCGCACATCGTCACGAAGGTGGCGGGCGACGGGAAGATCGCGCAGCTCCCCTCGTGGATCGACGAGGGCACGGCGGTCTACGCGCAGAAGAACCCGGGCGGCTACAAGCCCGCGGTGGAGCGCGCGATCCGGGCGGACGCGCTCACGCGCCTGCGCAGCATGGCCGCCCCCGCGAACGTGCCGGGGCAGGTGGACATCTTCTACGGCCAGTCCTGGTCCACCGTGAAGTTCATGATCGACACCTACGGCCGGCAGAAGTTCGCGGCCGTCTTCAAGGCCGTGAAGGACGGCACGCCGATCGACGGTGCGCTGAAGGCCACGATCGGTGTGGACCAGGACGGCCTCTACAACGCGTGGCGCAAGAGCGTGGGCCTCGCGACGATCGACTTCCCGCCCGAGGCGAGCGCCACCAGCATCGCCGCCGCGAAGGCGACGCAGCCGCCGCTGGGGATCCCGACGTCCGTGACGTCCGCGGAGAGCACGGACGGCGTCCGCAGCGGTGGTGAGGCGGAGGACGCGGGGCAGGCGGCCGTGGGCGTGGACACCACCACGGCAGCCGCCGTCGGCGGCGTCGCGGTGCTCGTCGCGGGGGGCCTCGGCTTCCTCGCGCTGCGCCTGTCGCGGCGCAAGGCCGCGTAGCGCGCTAGTCCCGGCCGGGGATGTAGAGGCCGCTGGACGGCCCGGTGGTAGGCGGCGTCATCGTCTCGGTGACGTCACTCACGCTCTCCGCCTCCATCGCGCGGGCGTCCGCCTCGCTGATGAACGGCACGGCGTAGACCTGGCTGCGGATCACCGGGTCCGTGTCACCCGTGGCGATGCGCCGGATCTGCTCGAGGAGCTCAGCCTCGTCCCAGACGCCCACGAAGCGCTGGCCCTCGATCGAGAGCACCGGCACGCCGCTCACGCCCCGCAGCGAGGCGAAGATCGGGTACTCCGTCACGTCCACGACGCGGGCGCGCACCATCCGGCACTCCGTCGCCAGCGCGGCGACCAGGCGCATCAGGTGCGCCGAGTAGTTGTCGTACGGCGCGACCAGCAGTTCCAGGTGTACCGGCTCCCGCAGCGTCGCCAGCACCTCGCGCGACTCGTCGTCCAGCGGCGTCACACCGACCGAGAGGTACGACATGACGTCCAGCAGCGCCGGGAACAGCATCCCGCCCGCCATGCCGACGTACTGCACGGAGCGCCCGGCGCAGCGCATCACCGTCGTTGGCGTCAGGTCGATGTGCGCCTCGGCGGCGCGGTCGGCGTGCCGTTCGATGTCGTACGGGGTGATCGTGAGCGCGGGGGAGAGGCGGACGAACTGGCGCATCAGCGCCAGCTGCTCCTCATCGTGGAGTGAGGTGTCGCGGTCCGGCAGCACCAGCTCGCTGCGGCGGCGCGTCCACACGTCGATGCTCACCGGCCGGGCGAGACGCTCGGCGAAGAAGCGGATGATCTCGCCCTCGGCCTCGCGGGGGAGCGGCCCGGACGCGGTGGTCACCGGCGGGGCTCGGGCTTCGCGTTCTTCGGCGCGGTGACCGGGCGCGGCGGCTTCGGCGGCGCGTCGGCCTCCAGCAGCATGCGGCTCGCGATCCACAGTCGCTGGAACGCGGTGAACAGCGACAGCGTCGCGAGGACCCACAGGCCGATCGTGACGTAGCCGAGGATCAGCATCGCCCCGGTGAGCACCACGCGCTCCGCGCGCGTGAAGATCCCGTCGCGTAGCTGGAGGTTCAGTCCCTCCGCGCGGGCGCGGACGTAGGACACCATCAGCGAGCCGACGACCGCGGCGAACGCGAGCACCACCACCTCGGTGTCCCCGCGCTCCACGCCGTACCAGGCGATGCCGAAGAGCACCACCGCTTCCGAGAAGCGGTCCAGCACGGAGTCGAACATCGCGCCGAACCGCGAGGCGCTGCCGGTCGCGCGGGCCAGCGCGCCGTCCAGCATGTCGAGCGCGCTGGCGAGCAGCACGACGATGCCGCCGGCGAGCAGCGAGCCCTGCACGATGAGCGCCGCGGCGAGCACGTTCCCGACCAGCCCGGCCGTGGTGAGCGCCGCCGGCGTGACCCCGATGGACGCGAGGATGCGCACGATCGGGTCGATCGCTCGGGCCGGGGGACGTGCGGGAAGGAGTCGTACGTTCATGGTGATGCTGTCAGCGTATGCCGAAGCGCGAGTCGCCGCGAGGCCTCCACCGTTTCCTGCTGGTCCCGGAGCCGCTCGTAGTACGAAAGGACCCGCTGCGTCACGCGCGGCCAGGAGTATTCCTCCACCGTGAGCCGCCCGGCCGCCGCCAGCGTGCCCCCGAGTTTGGGGTCACGGAGGAGGCCCGTGAGCGCGTCCGCCAGCGCCATCGCGTCGTTCGGGCGGACGAGCAGCCCGTCCAGCCCGTGCGTGATCACGGAGGCGTAGCCCTCGATGTTGCTGGCGACCACGGGCAGCCCGGCGGCCATCGCCTCCAGCAGCACGTACCCCTGCGACTCGTGCCCGAGCGCGGGGGAGCAGAAGACGTGGCTGGCGCGGTGGAAGCGGACGAGCTCCGAGTAGGGCTGCTGGGGGACGAAGATGATGCCCCGCCGACCGGTGCTCGCCACCCACGCCTCGTAGTGCCGGCGCGCGCGCGAGTCCGGGCCGACCACGATCAGCCGCGTCTCCGGGTCGCGCGCGTTCACCATGCCGAAGGCGCGGATCAGCACCGCGAGCCCCTTCCGCTTCTCGGCGCGGCCCGTGTAGAGGATGTTCCGCGTGCCCTCGAACCCCGGCATGGGCACCACGTCCGGCCGTGCCCAGTGCTCGACCTCGATGCCGTTGGGGATGGTGTTGTAGTAGCCGGGGAAGTAGCGGGAGACGTACTGCGCGGCCGGCGGCGAGACGGCGATCTTCCCGTCCAGCTCGCGGAACCAGCGCTTCAGCAACCGCCGCCCGTACGCGTACAGCCGGTTCCCGCCGTCCTTGCGCGCGTGGAACGTGCCCACGTTCACCACTCGAGGATTCGCCGCGCGCGAGTGGCGCAGGACGTGGATCGGC
>JBFWQJ010000028.1:0-17656 GCA_050249515.1 Dehalococcoidia bacterium
GTGCGAGGTGCAGTCGTGACGCGCGCGCTGCCCCGCATCGCCGCCGGCGCCCCCGGCGCGCTCCCCGTGCTGCATGCCGCGACACGCGCGGCCTCGGTGCTGCGGGACCTGGTGTACCGGTGGTACGAGCACCGGCTGGAGCGCGAGGTGCGCGCCGGGGCGATCCCGCGGCACGTGGGCGTGCTGCCGGACGGCAACCGCCGCTTCGCCCGCGAGACCGGCCTGGCGTCCACGGCGGAGGGCCACCGGCGCGGCGCGCACACCGTGGAGCGCCTGCTCCAGTGGTGCGACGAGCTGGACATCCCGGTGGTCACGCTGTGGGTGCTCTCCACGGACAACTTCCAGCGTCCGGAGCACGAACTCGCGGCGATCTTCGCACTGGTCGAGGAGCGCGTGGGCGACCTGGCCGAGATGCAGGCGCGGGCGCGCCGGCCGCGACGGGTGCGCGCGGTCGGGCGGCGCGACCTGCTGCCCGCCTCGACGCTGGAGGCGATCGAGCGGCTGGAGCGCATGACCGCGGAGCACGCGGGCGCGGAGCTGCTGGTGGGCGTGGGCTACGGCGGGCGCGAGGAGATCGTGGACGCGGTGCGCCGCATGATCGGCGACCGCGCGGCGCGAGGTGAGGCGGCCGAGCAAATCGCGGCCGACCTGGATGCGGACGAGATCGCGAAGTACCTGTACGCGCCGGATGTGCCGGATCCCGACCTGGTGATCCGCACCTCGGGCGAGCTGCGGCTGTCGGGCTTCCTGCTCTGGCAGAGCGCCTACAGCGAGTTCTACTTCTGCGACGTGTTCTGGCCCGCGTTCCGGCGCATCGACTTCCTGCGCGCGATCCGCTCCTACGGACAGCGCCAGCGCCGGCGGGGCCGCTGATGTCGCCAACACCGATCGAGTCGGTGCGCGCGGTGAACGCGGAGGGCGTGCTGCTGCTGGGTGGCGGGAGGGCGCTGCTCATGCAGGTGGCGCACCCGCTGGTCGCGCGCGGCGTGGCCGATCACTCCGACTTCCGGCGTGACCGCCTGGGGCGGCTGCTGCGGACGCTGCGCCCGATGTACGCGATCGCCTTCGGCACCCCGGAGGAGGTGCGCGCGGCGACGGAGGGCGTGCGGGCGGCGCACCGGCACGTCCGAGGCGCCGGGTACCGCGCCGACGACCCGGCGCTCCTCGCCTGGGTGCTGGCCACGCTCATCGACACGAGCCTGCTGATGCACCGTCGCTTCATCGGCCCGCTCGGCGAGGCGGAGGCGGAGGCGTACTACGCCGGCATGGCCGAGGTCGGCGTGGCGCTCGGCATGCCGCGCGAGGCGCTCCCCCCGAGGCTGGCGGGCTTCGACGCGTACGTTGCGGAGACCGTCGCGACGCTCGAGGTCGGCGACGCCGCCCGCGCGATCGCGCGCGAGCTGTTCGCGCCGGTGCCGGGCGCGCCGTGGCTGACGCTCGCGATGCCGGCGGCGCGTGCCCTGACGGCCGGCCTCCTGCCGCCTCGTCTGCGGGCGCCGTACGCGCTGCCGTGGGGGCCGCGACGCGAGGCGCTGCTGGCGACGGTGGCGAGGGCGACGCGGGTGCTCCGCCCGACGCTGCCGGACCACCTCGTCGCTCCGCCGGGATGGCTGCTGCCCGCCTCGTGCCCTCGCGCCGAGGTCCGCACCGTGAGCCGCGCGACGTAGCCGTCGGGTATCCTCGGCGCACCCGGGCGGCGCCGCCGCCCCGCGCGAGGAGGCCCCGCATGCCCGGCACGACGCCACCGACGATCGCGGTGTTCACGAAGAACCGCATCAACCCGGCCTACGCCGCCGCGCGCCTCGGCGCCGCGCGGGTCGCCGCGCGGTACGGCGCGCGGACCGTCGACTACATCCCGGAACGCCCGGACAACGTGGAGGAGCAGATCGCGCTGCTGGAGCAGGCGATCCGCGACCGCCCCGACGCGATCGTGCTGGTGCCGGTGCACGAGACGGCGGTCGACGCGGCCGTGCGCGGCGTGCGCGAGGCGGGGATCCCCGTAGTGAACTGCGTCAACCGGCTCGGCTCGCCGGAGGACTACGCCTGCTTCGTGGGGTCAGACGATCGCGCGCTGGCGGACGAGATCGCGGAGCGGCTGTTCGCGGCGCTCGGCGGGCGCGGCGACGTCGTCATCATCGAGGGCACCCCGGGCGCGGCGACGGCGCGCGACCGCCAGCGCGGCTTCCTGGACGCGGCCGCGCGCTACCCGGACATCCGCATCGTCGCGTCGCGGACGGGGAACTACCTGCAGGCCGACGCGCGCGAGGCGATGACGGCGCTACTGGCCGCGCACGCCACCGTCGATGGCGTCCTCGCGGCGAACGACAGCATGGCGCTCGGCGCGATCGAGGCGCTGCGTGCGGCGGGCCGGACAAGCGTCGTGGTCGGCGCGAACGCGATCCCGGAGGCGATCACCGCGATCAAGGACGGGTCGATGCTCGCCTCGGCGGACTTCGACGCGTACAAGATGGCGTGCGTCGCCGCGGAGGCGACCGTGCGCCTGCTCCGCGGGCTGCCGGTGCCGAAGGAGATCATGCTGCCCGTGGAGATCGTCGACGCGACGAACTACGGGCCGTGGGAACTGCCGATCGCGGAGCGCACGCGGCCCCCGTGGGATGCCGTGGTGACGGACGACGCCTATCGCGTGCCGATCGAGGACGCCGTCGAGCCGCGCTAGATCACGCGCAGCGCGGTGAGCCGCGCCAGGTCCTCGGACGGCAGTCCCAGCTCCACGCCCCAGATGGTCACGTTGTCCGCGCCCATGTCCGGCGCCGGGGCGTCGGTCCACGGCGTCCCGGACAGGCGCACGACCGGCCCCGGCTGCACCACGTGGCCCGCTTCCGGGTGGTCGTACTCGAACCAGAACTCGCGCTCCCGGTAGGCCGGGTCGGCGAGCACCTCGGCGGGAGTCATGACCTCGGTGAAGTGCAGGCGGTTGGCCTGCGCGATGCGCACGGCCTCCCACTTGTCGTACTGCGCGAGCCACGCGTCCATGATCGCGTCGATCTCGTCGGCGTGGCCGTGCGGCGTGGCGAGGACATCGGGCTCGTTCAGCCTCGGACTGTCCATCACCTCGCCCATCAGGCGCGGGTAGCGGAAGTTGCCGTGCGCGTGGATCCAGCCGTCCTTGCACGGGCGCAGCGTGGACGGGTAGCTGCTGTGGGGCTGCTGCCCGGTCAGGCGGTTGCCGCTGCGCCCGGACACCTCGCCCCGCGCGATGTACGCGTGCGGCGCGCCGCTGCTCAGGAACGCCGCGCCGTCCATCAGCGAGACGTCCACCCACTGCCCCTCGCCGGTGCGTTCGCGCGCGGTGAGCGCGGCCATCACGGCCAGCGCGGCCTGGTAGCCGCCGTGCAGCCCCACCTGCTCGCCCCACGCCTTGTGCGGCTCGCGGTCGGGATCGCCGGCCAGCGACATGTAGCCGCTCGCCGCGAACAGGATGAGCTCGTTCGCCTGGTAGTCGCGGTACGGGCCGGTCTGGCCGAACGGCGTGACCGAGACGGTGACGAGGCCGGCGTGGTCCTTCGCGAGCGCCTCGTGGCCGAGTCCGCGCGCCGCCAGGTGGCCGGGCGCGCAGCTCTCGATCACCACGTCCGCCGTGGCGACGAGACGGCGCAGCAGCGCCTGCCCGGTCGGCACCTCGAGGTCGAGTGTGAGGCTGCGCTTGCCGGTGTTGAACTGGAGGAACGCGCCGCTGGCGTTGGGGCGTGCCTCGTCGCCGGGGAACGGCCCCGCGAAGCGCAGCGGGTCCCCCTCCGGCGGCTCCACCTTGATCACCTCGGCGCCGAGGCCTGCGAGCAGCTTCCCGCAGAAGGCGGTGGCAACACCCGCGCCCAGTTCGACGATGCGGAGTCCCGCGAGTGCGCCGCTCATGCACGCTCCTTCTGCCCCAGCGGCACGCGCGCGACCACGCCGCGCTCCTCGAGCCCCGCGACCTCCGCCTCGGACAGTCCGAGGAGGTCGCGGAGGACGTAGTCGTTGTGCTCGCCGAAGCCGGGCGCGGGGCGGTCGACCGGCGCGGGCGTCCCGCCGAACTTCCACGGCCCCCGGATGTGCGGCACCGCGCCGACCTCCGGGTTCCACGCCTCCTCGAAGAGCCCGCGCGCCTTGAACTGCGGGCTCTCCACCATCTCGCGCATGTCGAGCACGGCGCCCGCGGGCACGCCGCGCGACTGAAGGAAGTCCTGTGCCGCCAGGTGCTCCTGCTCCGCCGTCCAGCGCGTGACCTCGCGGTCCAGGTCGTCCTCGTAGTGCTTGCGCGCGAGCATCGTGCCGAAGCGCGGGTCGGTGAGCAGGTCGGGGCGCCCCATGGCCTCCGCGAGCGCGGCGAACTCCGCGTCCGTGCGGCAGGCGATGGCGATCCAGCGGTCGTCACCCGCGCAGCGGTAGACGTTGTGCGGCGCGACCACCGGGTGCCGGTTGCCGAGTCGCCGTGGCTCCTCGTGCCCGAACTGCATCGCGTGCAGCGCCTCACCGAGGAGGTGCACCTCCGCCTCGATCATCGAGATCTCGATGTACTGGCCCTCGCCCGTCCGGTCGCGATGGCGGAGCGCGGCGAGCGCGGAGACCACGGCGAGGACGCCTGAGTTGTAGTCGTTCAGCACCGGACCGGGCTTGCCCGGGCCGCGGTCCGGGTAGCCCGTCAGGTGCGAGAGCCCGCTCATCGCGTCGATCCCCGGGCCGTACGAGGTGCGGTCGCGGTAGGGCCCGGTCTTTCCGAAGGCGGACATGGACACCAGGATGATGTCCGGGTTCACCTTCACCAGCTCTTCGTAGTCCACGCGGAGCTTCTGCAGCACGCGCGGCGAGAAGTTCTCCACCATCACATCGCAGACGGCCGCGAGGCGGAGGAACGCCTCGCGCCCCTCCGGCTGCGCGACGTCGAGGGTGACGCTGAGCTTGGAGCGCCGCGTCTCACCGGAGCCGCGGTTCCACGGCCGGTCGGGCACGCCGGGGAGGGGCGGCCGCTCGGCCGCCCCACGCCGTCCGCGCCCGCTGGGTTCCTCGACGTCCACCACCTCCGCGCCCAGGTCACCCAGCAGGAACGTAGCCACCGGCCCCGCGAGCGCATTCACGAACGAGAGGACGCGGATGCCCTCAAGCGGCTTCATCGGCGCGAGTCTCCCACTAGGCTAGGCGTCCACCCAGACGTTCAGGTGCTCGGTGTGCTCGTAGGCCTGATGATACGCGTAATCGTGGACCCGGTTGCTGACCCACGTGGTGTTGTGGCCGAAGCTCATCCACATGTACCACGCGTTCTTGCCCTCCAGCCGCTGCAGCTCGTGCAGCGTCGCGAGCCGCTCCTTCGGGTCGAGCTGCGAGCGCTGCTTCTCGACCAGGGCCGTCACCTCCGGGTCGTCCACCCGGCTGTGGTTGGCGATGCCCTTCGGGTGCAGCCAGTAGGAGACGTAGGGGTCCGGGTCGCCGTAGTAGCGCGAGCTGGACCAGATCATGCCGTCGAACTTGAACGGCGGGCGGAAGACCTCCTTGATCCACACGCCCGACTCGTACGAGATCGGCTTCAGGTTCACGCCGAGCTGCTTCACGTCGCCGATGTAGCGCTGGAGCGTCGCCGAGTAGTTGCCGCCGGCGTCGTACGCAGGGGTCCACGCGATCGTGCTGTCGAATCCGCTGGCGAACCCGGCGGCCGCCATCAGCTTCTTCGCCTCGGCGACGTCGTACTTCAGGTTCTCGGCCAGCTCCGGCACGGACGCGGGCTTCTTCGAGTCGCGCAGCGAGAGCAGCGTCGCCACCTCGGTCTTGCCGCCATAGAGCGCGGCGGCCTCGGCGGCCCGGTTGTAGGCGAGCATCATGGCGCGGCGCACGCGGATGTCGTTGAACGGCGGCTTCGTGGTGTTGAAGCCCTGCCCGGACGGGTTGCGGCCGACCACCTGCGGCGTGGCCATGTCCTTTGCCCGCTTCGCGAACTCCTGCACCTCGTCGTAGTTCGCGCCGGCCGGGAGGATGTCGATCTGCTTCGTGAGGAACGCCGCATCGCGCGTGGTGGCGTCCGGCATCACCATCACCCGCACCTCGTCCAGGTACGGACGGCCGTCCTTGTTCCAGTAGTCGGGGTTCTTCTTGAACACGATGCGGCTGCCCTGCACGTGCTCCGCGCGGATGTACGGCCCCGTGCCAATCGAGGTGCTGTCCGTGAGCTTCGTCTCGATCAGTTCCTTCGGGAACACCTTCCACGTCCCGTAGTTGCCCACGCCCAGGTAGCTGAGCAGCGGCGCGTACGGCGTGCTGGTCTTCAGGATCACGGTCTGCGCGTCCGGGGTGGTGACGCTGGTCAGCGGCGCGTAGTCCGTCCGGTACGAGGCGTGGTTGCGGATCTGGTCAATGGAGTACTTCACGTCCTCCACGGTCAGCGGACGCCCGTTGAGCGGCGCGACGTTCTGGAACTTCACGCCCTGCCGGATCTTGAAGACGTACGTCTGCGAGTCCGGCCGCTCCGGCAGCGCGGAGGCGAGCACGGGCTCGATGTCCGCGGAGTCGGACTCGACGCCGGGGCCCGTCTTCAGGCCGATCACCTTGTCGTAGGCGTAGGTGTTGATGTTCGCCACGGAGCCCGTGGCGGTGAACACGTTCGAGCCGGGCGGCTCGCTGGGCGATGCGAGCGTGAGCGTACCGCCTCGACGACGCGTGCCCGCGTTGCTCGCCGCAGCCGCCGAGCCGCCCTTCGCCGCGGCCGCACTCGGCGCGGCGGCCGGCTGCCCGCCTGAGCCCCCGCTACTGCCGCAACCGATCAGCGCCGCGCCGCCGAGGCCCAGCGCCCCGATGGCGCCGCCGCGCAGCACCGCCCGACGTCCCGTCCGATACCCGTACCAGCCCGTCCTGTTCGTCGCCATGTCCAGCTCCCTCGCTCCCGCACCTCGTTCCGGGTGTGTGTCGCGGCGACAGCATTACATGTGTAGTGTGACGAAAGTCAATTAGCTCCATCACGAAATCGTATGGCTCCTCGGGAACGTCCGCGCCCGGCCGGCCGGCTAGGAGCGACGCCGCGGCGGCGGCGGCGCGAGGACGAGACGCGTGATCGCGTCCAGGGTCCGGGCGTGCCAGTCCTGCCACGACCAGCCGTACGCGAGGACGAATGTGCGCACGACGTCCGGGTCGGTCAGCGCCGCGATCGTGTCCGCGGCCTCCTCCACGGCGAGGCCGGGACGGAGCGCCCCGAGCGCGGCGAGGCGCTGAGTGACGCGGCCGACCCCCTCCCGGTGACGGCGGCGGGACTCGTCGCGGACCGCCTGCATCTCCGGCTCCACGGCCGCCGCGCCGAACACGGCGGTGATGATGTCCATGCAGCGCTCGTTGATGTTGCGAGAGATGTCGACGGGGATCGCGATGAGGTCGACCGCGGCCTCCGCATCGGGGATGCGCGCCGCGAGACGTGCGACCTCGCCCTCCTCGTCGATCAGGTCGTTCAGCGCCCGCACGATCGCGCTCTTGGAGCCGACGCTGTCGTAGAGCGTCTGCACGGACACCTCCGCGCGCTCTGCGATCTGCGCCATGGACGTGCCGGCGTACCCCTGCTGAGCGAAGAGCGCCCGCGCCGCGAGGAGGATCTCGCGACGCGTCAGCGCCGCCTGGCGCGCGCGACGGGAAGGCTCAGTGCTCACCGGGGACTTGACGCCCTTCGATTCAGTTGAATAGTATTCCATCCACTTGAATGACACTCAAGCGAACGAAAGGACCGTCCAGTGAGCTCGCTCCCACTCGTCCGTGCCCGGGTGCTGGGCGCCGCTGCGCTGGTGTCGCCGGCGCTGCTGTTGCTCAGCACGATCGTCTCCGTCCTCGGTGGCGGACTGGCGTTCGACCAGCCCGGCGGGATCCTGCAGGTCTGGGCGATGGCGGGGTTCTTCCTCGCGTTCGCCGGGGTGGCGGCGCTCGTGGAGCCGAGGATGCCGCGCGCGGCGGCGCTCCTGCTCCTGGTCGGCGCGGCCGGCTCCGCAGGCGGCGTGGCGTACGGCATCAACACGATCTACGCGACCCTCGGCGAGGTCAACTTGAACCTCAACGTGGACGGGCTCGCCGGCATCGTGGCGCTGAAGGGGCCCGGGCTGTTCTTCCCCGCCGCGCTGCTGACGGCCGGCGCATCGCTCTTCCTCGCCCACGTCGGCCCGCGCTGGACGGGCCTGGCGCTGATCGTCGCGGCCGTCCTCTTCCCGGTGTCGCGCATCGGTTCGATCGACCTGCTCGCGCCGGTGCCGGACGTGCTCGTCCTGCTCGGGTTCGCGCCGGCCGGCCTGGCGCTGCTGGCGGGCGGGGCGTCCGAGCCGCGGCGCGCGAACGCGCCGGCGCGCGCCGGCGCGTAGCCACACACGCACGCGGAGCAGCCCGCCGGGTGGTGGGCTGCCCCGTGACACCGATCGGGCGCCGCCGCGCGGCGTGCGGACCGCGGCTACTCGATCGTGGCGCCGATGCTGTCGAGGGCGATCACGGCGCCGTCGCGCGGGCTCGTGAACTGCGCCACGATGCGGCCGGCGCCCGCGGACATGAGCTGCGGGATCGTGACCGTGCCCTCGAACGCGCCGGGCTGGCCGGGCTGCGGGGCGTTCGTGGTCACGGACGCGTCGTCCACCACCTCGCCCGCGGCGTCGTAGAGCAGCACGCGCACGGCGTTCTCGAACGTGCCGCCGGCGTAGCCGCGCACCGTCACGTCATCGCCGGAGAACGCCTCGATGCTGCCGTCCGGTTCCTCGATGCACACGAAGGGGCCGGAGACGGTCTGGCCCCACGGATAGCCCGCCGCACAGGACGAGGCATACCCCTGCGGAGCACCGTCACCGCCGCCGCCGGGGGAGCCGTTGTTGCCGCCGCCGCCCTGGCCGCCGCCGGGGATGCGCAGCTCCGCGCCGACCTCGATGACCGCGGGGTTGGCGATGCCGTTTTCCTGCGCGATCGCCTGCACCGTGGTCCCGTAGCGCTGCGCGATCGCGTACAGCGTGTCGCCGGACTGGACGCGGTACACCGCCGCCCCGCCGCCCTGCGGCTCACCGCCACCGGACGAGGCGCCCGGGATGGTGATCTCCTGACCCACTTCGATCACGTCCGGGTTCGCGATGCGGTTGCTCTGCGCGAGCACGGCGACCGACGTGCCGAAGCGCTGCGCGATGGCGGCGAGCGTGTCCCCGGGCTGCACCGTGTAGACGGTCGACGCCTGCGCCGGACCGGCGACATCGTGGCGCGGACGCGGCGCGGCGGCGTCGGCCGCGAGCGCGGGCGCCGTGGCGAGCAGCGTGCCGCCGATGACGAGGAGCGCGAGTGCTCCCGCGCGTGCTCCCGCGCGAAGTGCGCCCGGGCGGGCGCGCTGCATCCTGGCTGCATGGGTTCCGGTCATGGTGCCTCCTCTGCTGGCACGCCCCCGGGCAGCGCGGGAACCGGCCCCGCGCGTTGGACGCCGCGGCGACGTGTGCGGGTGTCCTTCGATCCTCGACCGGGCACGGGGCGGATGGGTCACGGGGCCGCGTCGCCGGGGTGGCGACGATTGCAGCGCCCTTGCGGACGCGCGATATCGGGGCACATCTCAACCGCTGCCGGCGCGAGAAGGCGAGCCCGATCGATAGCGCCTCGACATGGCGGCGGCGCGGAGAGCGTCGCGCACGAGGGGGACGCCGAGGCATCGTGGCCCCTCCATACGCCACCCCGCAGCATCCGAGGAGCACCGCATGCCCGCACGCCTCCCGCGGCCGCCTCGCGCGCTCCTTGCGCTCCTCGTGCTGGCGACGGTGCTCGCGAGTGGATGCGTGGTCGTGACGCGCGAGGCACCCGCGGACGAGTCGCCCACGCCGGCGCTTGGCGCCTCCCCGCCGACCACCGGAGCCAGCGGCGCCGTGGGCGGCGAGAACGGCGGCACCGGCGGCGAGGCCGACCCGGGCGGCGAGGCGCTGCGGCAGATGGAACGCGAGCTGGAGCGGCGCACCAACACGATCCGCGACGAGCGCGGACTGGGCACGCTGGAGCCTCGCGAGGATCTGCGCAGCCTCGGACGGCGCTACAGCTGCCGCATGGCGAGCGAGGGCTTCTTCGCGCACGAGGCGCCGGGTGGCGAGACCGTGGTGGACCGCGCGCAGGAGGCGGACATCACGTACGAGCGCATCGGCGAGAACCTCGCGCGCGTGACGAACGCCCCCGCCCCGGCCGAGTTCATGATGCAGGGCTGGATGGACAGCCCCGGCCACCGCGAGAACATCCTGCGCGAGGGCTTCGAGCAGATCGGGATCGGGGTGTGCCGGTCCGGCGAGACGATCTACGCGACGCAGGTCTTCCTCGCGCCCCGCTAGGCGCTGCCGACGCTACACTGCGCGGGCCCCGCGGCGGCGTGGCGCGCTCTCGCGCGCCCTCGCGCCCGGCCCTCGGGGGACAGGGACGAGAGAAGGAGACCGAGATGTCTATCAGCAGTGCGGACCGCGAGCAGGTCGCGGCGGCCTTCAACAAGATGATGCCCGCGATCGCGGAGATGCTGCACACGTACGTGACGGAGGCCGGCGCCCCGGAGCGCTTCTTCCTCGGTGTCTACGACGCGTCCGACGCGGGCGGGGACTGGGCCGCCGGCGGCGACCCGGTCGCGCGCGAGATCGCCTCGCACGAGATCCGCGTGTCGGAGTGGATCAACGACCACAAGGAGATCGCCCGCAAGAAGGTGCGCGCCGCGCTCCGCACGGGCGTGAACACCGGCGACCACGCGCGCTCCGGCGGCACGTTCACCGAGGACGAGGTGCCCTACCCGGGCGGATGCATCGCGGACGCCGGCAACGGCGCGAAGGTCGTCGTCTCCACCAGCGGCCTGAAGGGGCCGGAGGACGAGTTCTTCTCCCTGGCGATCATCCAGCTCCTGCAGCGCGCCCTGACGCCGGCCTCGTAGGCCCCGCGCCCAGGGCGACAACAGACAGGCCCGCCGATCGGCGGGCCTGTCTCGTGTCCCCCCGACCGCCGCGGGCTAGTAGTGTTTCTCGCGGTCGATCACGCCCTCCAGCGGCTCCCCCTTCGCCAGGTGCGCGACGTTGCGCACGAACCGATCGAGGAGCCGGGACGTCCGGAACTGGCTGCCGCCGGCGATGTGCGGGGTGATCAGGACGTTCTTCGTCGTCCACAGCGGGTGGTCCGGCGGCAGCGGCTCGATCGGCTGCACGTCCAGCCCGGCGCCCGCGATCTGCCCGGTGCGCATCGCCTCGACGAGGGCATCGCCGTCCACCATCTCGCCGCGCGTGACGTTGATGAAGATCGCGGTCGGCTTCATCAGCCCGAAGGCGCGTGCGTTGAACATCCCGCGCGTCGCCGGGGTGAGCGGGGCGCCGGACATCACCACGTCGGACTGCCGTAGCAGGTCATCGGTGCGGTCCGTCCCCCAGACCTCGGCGACCTCGGGCGTCGGTGGGATCGGCTCGGCGTCGACGGCGATGACGTGCATGCCGAACGCGGCGCCCAGCTGCGCCATGGCCCGCCCGGTGCCGCCGAGGCCGATCACGCCGAGCGTCAGCCCGGTCAACTCGAACGTCTGCGGGCGGTAGACCATGCGCTCGTCCCAGGCGCGGGTGTTGTCGATCACCGCCTGGCCCACGCGGCGGCTCAGCGCCAGCAGCAGCGCGAACGCCTGCTCCGCGAGCTGCCGTCCCACGAGGCCCTTGTCGCTGGTGAGGATGAACGGCTTGTCCTTCAGCGCATCCGACAGGTACACGTCCGCGCCGGCGGCGGCGAGCTGCATCCATTTCAGGTTCGTCGCGCGCGCGACCGTGTCGGCACTCGGCTGGCCGAGGATCACCTCCGCGTCGCCGACCATCTCCAGCGCGTGGCCGGGCGAGTCCGCGATCATGATCTCGGTGTCCGGGCCGCCCGCGTCGCGGATGCGCGCCTGCGTCTCCTCAGACAGCGAGGTGATGTTGATGTTCGGGACGTACAGGATCTTCACGGGCCCTCCTCGGCGGCACGCGCGCTCCGGTGGGGCGCGCGTGGAGCGGAGAATACGCCGCCCGCGCGCCGTTGGGGCGCCGTCCCGGGCAGGAGGACGCCCGCGACCGCTATCCTTGCCCGGCGCCCCGGCGCGGAGGAGGTGCCCGTGAGCATGGCTGGAGCGCTGGTCGCGACGATGGAACGACGCGTGGTCGTGGCGGCCTCCATGGCGCACGCGATGACGCACACGCTGGAGCTGACGTTCGCCGCGCTCCTGGTGCCGCTGGGACTGGAGTTCGGTGCGGACGTCGCGGTCCTCGGCGCCGTGGCGTACGCCGGCACGGTGACCTTCGGCGGCGCGGCACTGCCCTCCGGCTGGTTGATCGACCGCTACGGCTCACGAAGCGTGATCGTGGCGTCGATGTGGATCGCCGCGGCGTTCGCGTTCGTCGTCGCGCTCTCGCCGTCGCTCGGTTTCCTTGCGGTCGCGCTGACCTGTCTCGGCGCGGGGATCGGGCTGTACCACCCCGCCGGGACGTCGATGGTCGCCACCGTCGCGGAGCGCCGAGGTCTCGCGCTGGCGATCCAGGGGCTGGCGGGGAACCTGGGCATCGCTGCGGCTCCCGCGGTGGCGCTGAGCATCGCGCTGGCGTTCGACTGGCGGGCGGCGTACGTGGCGCTGGGCGTCCTCGCCTTCGGCGTCGGGCTCCTCGTCTGGCGGGTCGCGCCGAGCCGGCAGGAGGCGCACGCCGCCGTGACGGCGCGGCTGGAGCGGCACGCCGCGCGGGGACAGGTGCGCGTGCGCACCTCGCCGCCGGCGGAGCGCCACTGGGTCACGCCGTCGCTGCTGATCATCTACGTCTCCGCCGTGCTGCAGGGGTTCATCTACCGCGGCTCGCTGACGTTCCTCACGCTGCACCTGCGCGAGCACCTCGGCATCTCGGTCTTCGGCTGGCAGCCGGACGCCGTCGCCGGGACGGCGGCGACGGTGGTGCTGCTGGCGGCGGTGTTCGGGCAGATCGCCGGGGGGACGCTGTCCGACCGCATCTCGCTGGAACGGGCGCTGCTGCCGTTCATCCTGCTCAGCGTGCCGCTGCTGTTCCTGATCGGCGCCTCGTCCGGGGTGGTGCTGCTGCTCGCGGCGGCGGGCTTCGTCGTGGTCAACTTCGCGCAGCAGCCCATCTTCAACGGGCTGATCACCGACTACTCCCCACAGCACGCGGTGGGGCGCGCGTTCGGCATGTCCTTCTTCCTCACGTTCGGCGTCGGCGCGCTGGCCGCGTGGGTGTCCGGGCTCATCGCGCGAGCGTGGGGGACGCCCGCGGTGTTCGCCGCGCTCGCCGTCGTCGCGATCGCGATGCTCGTCGCGATGGCCATCGTCACCATCGGCGCGGAGCGCCGGCGCGCAGCGGGAGCGCGACCCGAGGTGCCAACTCCAGCCTGAGCGCGCAGAATGCGCCCGCAGCGAGAGGATCCGCGCATGACTGCGACCGACAGCCTCCAGTCCCGCATGGCCCGCCAGGCGATCACCGTGCTCGAGGAGCTCGACCCGGAGCGGCGCGCGCGGGTGCAGTACGCGTCCGTGTTCGAGGCGGAGCGGGAGCTCGTGTTCTACACGCCCACGGACCACGGCGGCCTGCGGATGCAGTCGATGACCTCGCCCCAGCAGCGCGAGGTGCTGCGACTGGTCGCCACCGGGCTGAGCGCGGGCGGGTTCACGACGACCGCGATGATCATGGCGATGGAGAACATCCTGGACGCCACGGAGGCATTCGCCTGGCCCTACCGCGACGGGATGCGCATCCGTGACCCGCTGGCGTACGCGCTGTCGATCTTCGGCGATCCGGCGGGTGACGCGCCGTGGGGCTGGCGCTTCGGCGGGCACCACGTCTCGCTCAACTACCTGGTGACGCCGCACGGCGTGCGCACACTGCCCTCCTTCTTCGGCACGGACCGCGCGATCAACCCGGCGACCGGACACAACGTGATGCGCCCGCTGGCCGCGGAGGAGGAGATGGGCCGCGCGCTGGTGCAGTTGCTGTCTCCGGAGCAGCTCCGCCGCACCGTGCTCTCACCCGTCGCGCCGCCGGACATCGTGACCTCGAACCGCTCGAGGATCGCGGACGGCGACCGGCCGCGCTCGTTCGCGGAGATCTGGCGCGACGGCGCGACCATGAACCCGAACCAGGCCGGCTTCCGGCAACTGGTGGAGTGGCTTGGGCTGACGGACGAGCATCTCGCGCTGACCGAGTACACGACGACGCCGAAGGGGCTGCCGTTCGGCGAGATGACGTCCGCGCAGCAGGACGGCGTGCGCGCGCTGCTCCAGCAGTACATCGTGCGGTTCCCGGACGAGGTGGCAGCGGCGGAGACGGCGCGGCTCGACGCGGCGCTGCCCTCGCTGCACTTCGCGTGGGCGGGGAGCCTGACGCCGGGCGAGCCGCACTATTACCGCGTGCAGGGCGACACGCTGCTGGTGGAGTACGACAACACGCAGAGCCGCGCGAACCACATCCACACGGTCTGGCGCGACCCGCGCACTGACTTCGGCCGCGACATCCTCGCGCAGCACTACGCGCAGGCGCACTGACGCCGCGCGCGAGGACGCGGGCCCGCGCTAGCGGATGCGGTCGACGGGCATGTTCACCCAGCTGCTCATCTCGTGGGCGGGCATCACCGGCTCCGCGCGGCAGACGGTGCGCGGCGTGATCTGATCGAGGCCGGTGAGGCCCGTCAGCGCCATCGCGCAGATCAACTCGTCCTCGAGGATCTCGAGCATCCGCACGATGCCTTCCGCCCCGGCGGCGGCGAGGCCCCAGCCCTGTAGCCGACCGAGCGCGACGGCGTCCGCGCCCAGCGCGACCGCCTTCAGGATGTCGCCGCCGCGCTGCACGCCGCCGTCCACGACGATGCTCGCGCGGCCCTGCACCGCCTCGACGATCTCGGGCAGCGTGTCCAGAGCGCCGAGGCCGTGGTCGATCTGGCGGCCGCCGTGGTTGGACACCCAGATCGCGTCCACGCCGTGCTGCACGGCGATCTCGGCGTCCTCCGCGGTCTGCACGCCCTTCAGCAGGAACGGCAGCCCCCCGATCTCGCGGATCAGGTCCATGGTGTCCCACGTCAGACGCGACCGGAAGTCGCGGTCGCCGGTGGTGGGCGAGGCGGCGCGCGCGTAGCGCGTGAGCATCGGCCGCTCGCGGCGGCTGTAGTGCGCCACGTCCACCGTGAGCGCGAGCGCGGCGTAGCCCGCCGCCTTCGCCCGACCGAGGATCTCGCGCGTCCAGTCCATGTCGCCGTTCACGTAGAGCTGGAAGATCTTCGGGCCCTTGCCCGCGGCCGCGGTCACCTCCAGCGCCGGCTCCGTGACGGAGCTGACCGTCTGGACGATGCCAAACTGCTCGGCCGCCTTCGCGCCCTCGGCGGCGCCGCCCGGGTGCAGCGCCTGCATCCCGCCGATCGGCGCGAGGATCGCGGGGATGCGCAGCTGGTGCCCCATGAACGTGGTGGACGCGTCCACATGCGATACGTCGACGAGGATGCGCGGGCGGAAGGCGATGCGGTCGAACGCCTGCCGGTTGCGGCGTAGCGTGGTCTCCGACTCCGAGCCCCCGACCAGGTAGTCCCACGGCCCCTGCGGCAGCCGCCGACGCGCCTCCTGGATGATCTCCTCGTTGCTCACGACATCCAGCGCCATCGGGGACTCCTTCCGCCTCGGCCGCGCGCGGTCACGATCGGCTGCGGCGACGGCATGCTAGCGCACCACGGAGCGGCCGAGGGGCACACGTTATGTCCGGCGAACACGACACCGGCCCCGTCGTGGGGGCCGGTGCCTGTGGGACAGGGCGGGCTAGCGGCTCCCGCGCAGGCGCGGGTCCAGCACGTCGCGGAGCGCGTCGCCCAGTACGTTGAACGCGAAGACGACGGCGGTGATGACGATGCCGGGCCAGAACGCCATCCAGGGGTTCTGGCGCATGTAGGTCAGTCCCGCGCCGCTGAGCATCGCGCCCAGGTCCGGCTGGGGCGGCGGGACGCCGTAGCCGAGGAACCCGAGTGACGCCACGATCAGGATGACCGCGCCCAGCGTCACGGTGGCCGAGAACATCACGATGTGGAACACGTTGGGCAGCAGGTGCCGCACCATGATCCTCGAGTCGCTCGCGCCCAGCGAGCGCGCGGCCTCCATGTAGGCCTCCTCGCGCACGCTGACCACGGTGCTGCGGATCAGGCGGATCGAGGTGGGCGCGTTCGCGAGGCCGACGAGGATGATCAGCGTCGTCGCGCTCGGGCCCATCAGGCCGATCATCGTGAGGATGATGATCAGGCGCGGCAGCGCGATCCACATGTCCACGAACCGCTGGCCGATCTTGTCCACCCAGCCGCCGTAGTAGCCCGTGATGATGCCGATGGTCGTCGCAAGGACCTTCGCCAGCAGGACCGCCGCGAAGCTGATGCCCAGCGACACCCGCGCGCCGTACACCACGCGCGTGAACAGGTCACGGCCCAGGTTGTCCGTCCCGAAGATGTTGGACAGCGTGGGGCCGCTCAGGCGGTTGCTGAAGTTGGTGGCAGCGTAGTCGTACGGCGTGATGACCGGGGCCAGCACCGCCGATCCGCCGACCAGCAGCAGGACGAACAGGCCGACGAACCCGAGCGGCTTCTTCCGCGCGAAGGTCACCAGCCAGCGGAGCGGCCCCGGCCAGCCTCGGCGCTCCGTCTCCGGCGCGAACGTGATCCCGGCGGCACTCGATTCGGCGTCGATGGTGATGGGCATCAGGACTCCTCTCGCCGCGGGACTACTGGAACCGGACGCGTGGGTCGATGAACCCGTAGCTCAGGTCCACGACGAGGTTGGAGAAGATGATCAACGAGCCGAAGAAGAGGTTCGTCGCCATCAGCACGAACAGGTCGAGCCGGAGCACGGCGTCCAGCAGGTAGCGCCCGACGCCCGGGAGCACGAACACCTGCTCGAAGATCACGGTGCCGGCGACCAGGTTCGGCACCTGCAGGCCGACCACGGTGACGATCGGGAGCAGCGAGTTCCGCAGCACGTGGCGGCTGTAGACCGTCCGCGCGCTGAGCCCCTTCGCCCGTGCCGTCCGCACATAGTCCTGCCGGATGATCTCGAGCACCTGCGTCCGCACCAGGCGGATCAGCGTGCCGATGGGCGCGAGCCCCAGCAGCACCATGGGGATCGCGATCTGCTTCAGGTTCGCAACGGGGTCCTCCCACAGGTGGTGGTACTCCGTGGGCGGGGCGAAGTTGAACCAGAGGCTGCCGAAGACCAGCACCAGCGTCGCGAGCCAGAACCCCGGGATCGCGTAGAAGAGGATCGCGCTGCCCCGGGAGAGGTAGTCCGCCAGGGAGTCCTGCCGGACCGCCGAGAGGATGCCGACGGGGATCGCGATGACGATGGTGATCGCCAGCGCCCCCATGCCCACCTCCAGGCTGGTCGGGATGCGCAGCGCCAGCTCATCCACCACCGTGCGACCGGTGTAGAAGGAGACGCCGAAGTCGCCGACCATCATGCGGCCCAGCCAGCTCAGGTACTGGAGCGGGAGCGGGCCGGTGAGGCCCAGCTCCTCCCGCAGGCGCGCCTCAGCCTCGGGGTCACTGATGTTCGCGGCGGCGAACTGCAGGTCCACCGCGTCCACCGGCGTGAGCACGCGCAGCACGAAGAACACGATGAGCGTGAGCCCGAGGATCGTCGGGACGGACAACATCAGACGCTGGGCGATGTACTTCGACATGCGTGGGCTCGGCCTTCCGC
>JBFWQJ010000029.1:0-17562 GCA_050249515.1 Dehalococcoidia bacterium
GCGGGCATCCTGCGTGACCGCATGATCTTCAACATGTCGGAGCAGGAGTGGGACGACGTGATCGCCGTCCACCTGACCGGCTACTTCAACGTCGCCAAGCCCGCCTCGATCATCATGCGACAGCAGCGGTTCGGCCGCGTCGTCGCGTTCTCGTCATCGTCCGGGCTCATGGGCAACGCCGGGCAGGCGAACTACGGCGCGGCGAAGGCCGGCATCGCCGGCGGCGTCCGCTGCCTCGCGCGTGACCTCGGCCGCTACGGGGTCACCTCCAACGGCATCGCCCCCACGGCCGGCACGAGGATGACGCAGAGCATCCCGGAGGCCGCGCAGAATCTGCGCGCCGCCTCCCCCACCGCCGTGCAGCGCGCCGAGGACATCGAGCCGCAGTACCCCGCCGCGAGCTTCATCGCGCCGATGGTGAACTACCTGCTCACCGACCAGGCGTGGAACGTCAACGGCAAGATCTTCCACGTCGCCGGCGGCCAGGTGTCGCTGGCGTACGAGGAGGTCGCCGACAAGACGATCGCGAAGGCCGGCATGTGGACCGTGGACGAGCTCCGCGCCGTGGTGCCGACTCGCCTGATGGACGGCGTGATCAACCCCGCCCCACCGCCCCCGACCCTGGACCTCCCGGGCCGCCCGGCGGTCGCGCAGGCGTAGCCCCGCCCGGTCGGATCGAGCGCCGAAGGGCCGCCCGTGGGGCGGCCCTTCTCGTTGCCGGGGGGCGCGCCGCGCGTCAGGCGGCTGACACCTGGCGCTGAGGCGCCTCCTGAACGTCCCGAATGTCCCGCGCCCGTGACAAAGGTCACGGGACGAACGAGGCGTTCATCCTCCATGCAGCGCCTCGCCCGCGCCCAGCATCGATCCCGGGGGGCGCGTCCGATCGGCGGACGCGGCCCGACCGGAGCGATGGGACACGAGGGTGCTGCACACGAGCTTCGCCGCGGCCGGATTGATCGCCGTCGCGCTGATCAGCGGCCTGTTCGACCGTGACCAGCGCGGGCATCCCGCGCAGATGCTGGTGCTCACCCCTGCCCACGCCCTCCCCATGGACGCCCCCGCGGCCTGCCGCATCGCGGCGAGCGCGGTGGCGGAACGGCTCCGCGCGCCGCATTGGTGGCCCGGGACCTGCGAGGGCGACGAGGCGTTCCCGACGCTCCAGTCGACCCGTCCAGACGGCACCACCGCCTGGCTGACTCGTGGAGAAGTCGAGGTGATGGGCCGCTCCGGATCGCCGGAGCGTGGCTCATGGCTGGTGGAGGTCGTCCACCTGGGTGCCGGCGCCCATTCCGTCCGGATAGTGGAACTCGAGGTCCGATGATGATGTACCAGCGCATCCTGCTCACCGACGACGGCACGCCCCTGGCCGCATCCGCGGCGCGCTACGCCGCGGCGCTCGCGCGCGACGGTGGCGAGGTACTCGTACTGCGCGTGGCGCACGACGCGGGGATCGATCCTGCATCCGTCACTCCGGCGACGTGGTCGGAACGCCTGGCCGCAGCCGAGGCGGAAGCCCCCGCGCCGCAGCCGTTCCTCCGCCACGTCCTGGACGACCTCGGCCGCAGCGGCACGTGGCGGACGGGCGCGCTCACCGTCCGCGGCAACCCCCGGGATGCCATCGCCGAAGTGGCGGAGCGCGTCGGTGCGGACCTGGTGGTGATGGGTTCGCACGGCTATCACGGGCTTGCGCGCATGGTTCACGGCTCCGTGACGGACCACGTGAACCGGCGTCTCCACCGCGCGCCGCTGCTCGTCTGCCATGGCACCCCGCCCGCGGGGAGCAACCCGTTCGCCCGCGTCGCCGTCACGCTGGACGAGACGCCGTTCGCGGACGCCGCGGTCGCCCACGCCTCGGCGGTGGCGCAGGTCACCGGCGCGACGCTCGAGTTGATCCGGGTGCTGGAGATGCGAGGCAAGTTCGTCACCGCGACCATCCCGTGGTCGGGACAGGGCGCATACCGGCACCGCGGAGCGGAGGGCTCGCCGCTCGTGGGCGGCCGGCGCCCGATCAACCCGGCGGACGTGGTCGTGCCGGGACTCCGGCTGGAGGCCGTCCCCGACCACAACGTGGGCGCGGGGATCATCCAGGCGGGCCGCAGCAGCGAGTGCGGGGTCATCGTGATGAGCACCCACGCGCCGGGGACCGGAGCACGCCTGCTCCACGGCTCCGTGGGCGACTACGTCGCCAGCCACTTCACCTGCGGCGCAGTGATGCTGGTCCGCCCGGCCGACGACCCCGCGGAAGCCTCGTCGCCTCGAGGGCTGGTCGCGCTGCCGACCCCCGCGGCGTCGGACCAGGCGACGGGAGAGGTCGGGGAGTCCGCGGAGGAGGCCGGCAGGAAGGTCGCCTGATGCATCGCCTGCCGCGCGGTGTTACTCGTCGGCGCGCTCGGGGTCGTCCAGATCCTCGACGTCCTCCGGGAACGCCTCCATGTAGACGAAGTCGTAGCCGGCGCGGCGCGTCTCGCGGACGCGGTGGAAGCCGGCCGCGGTGAACGAGGCCTGCGCGCGCGCGTTCCACGTCAGCGTGTGCAGGTAGACACGGCGCAGCCGCAGCTCGCCGAAGAGGTAGCGCAGCATCGTACGCACCGTGTCGCGCCCGTACCCGTGCGCCCAGTACTCGCGGTCGCCGATCGTGATGCCCAGCTCGGCCTCGCGCAGGAACGCGTCGTAGCCGTAGTACATGACGTTGCCGATGTGCTTGCCCGTCGTGCGGTCTTCGATCGCGAACGTGCGGCGATGCTGCGTCGGGTACTGCAGCTCCTCGGTCAGCGTCGACAGGAACGAGGCGAACCGCATGGTCAGCGGGCGCGCGGCATCGTACGCGGCGAGCTCGGGGTCGCAGCGCCACGCGTAGTCGTTCTCGGCGTCGTCCACGGTCTTCTCGCGAAGCCGGACGAGCTTCCCCTCGCCGATGGTCCGAGGCTGGGTGGCGGTCATGCGGGGATCCTGCGGATCTGCTCCCATGCCCGGTGGAGCATCGGCAGCTGGTTCTTGTGGGTCAGGAGCCGTTCCGCCTCGGCCAGGTGCCGCCACTCGACGAGGTCGAACTCGTGGTCGTGCTGCGCCGTGTCTCCGCCGGTCGGCTCCATCAGGTAGTAGTGCACCGTCTTCTGGACGCGCTCGCCGTCCGGTGCCGTGTACCAGTACTCCACCTGGCCCACCGTGTCCACAATCCGCACCTCGAGGCCCGTCTCCTCGCGTACCTCGCGCAGGGCCGTCTCCTCCAGCGTCTCGCCGGCGTCGGGCGTGCCTTTCGGCAGCGCCCACAGGCGCTCCGCGACGCGGCCGACGAGGACGATCTCGATGCCCTCCTCGGCGCGGCGGAACACGATGCCCCCGGCGGATACGGCGGTGCGGCTCACAGCAGGTCGTCCTCGTCCTCGAACTGGGGACGGCGGGAACGGCCGTCCATCATCTCGGCGGTGATCACCTGCACCTCGGCCAGCGCCTCCCGGATGGCGTCCTGGATGTGCGGGTCGCGGCGCTCCTTCAGCCAGCGGTTGAGGATGCGCTCCACCTCGTCGTTGCCGATCTCGCCCAGCGCGCGGATCGCGGCGACCTGGACGTCGTCGTCCTTGTCCTCCGTCGCCAGCATCACCAGCGGCTCCACCGCCTCGTCCAGCAGGAGCTGGCCGGCCGCCTCTGCCGCCGCGGCGCGCATATCCGCGTCCTCGTCGTCGAAGTGGTAGATCAGCAGTTCCAGCCACCCCTCCGAGGCGTTCCGGCCCATCGCCTTGATCGCGGAGATGCGGAGCAGCGGGCTCCCCACCTCGTACAGGTCGCTGATCATCTCGGCCGTCGACTCGTCCGACCACGCGCCGAGGGACTCGAGCGCCAGCCCGCGGACCTCGTCGGTCTCCTCCACGTCCTCCACGGCGTCGCGGAGCGCGGCGGTCAGGGTCTCCGCGTCATCGTCGGCGAGCAGCCCGAACTCGAGGCCGATCACGTAGCTGCCCAGCGCCTTCGCGATCTCCGCGCGCACCATGGGCACCGGGTCGTCGCGCAGCTGCGCGGCCAGCAGGCGCATGTACTCCGCACGGTCCTGCTCGCGCAGGCCGCGGACGGCGAGCATCCGCGTGGCGGCATCCGGGTCGCGCAGCGCGGTGAGGGCGACGCGGTGGAAGTCCAGCGCGGCCTCGTCCTCCTCCAGCTGCTGCATCGCCGCCAGCACCTCGCGGCGCCGCGCGGCGTCGATCACGGGCCACAGGCGCAGTAGCGCGCCGAGCGTGTCCCGCTCCGGCTCGGACAGCGCGCGCAGCTTCGCGAGGTCGATCGGCTGCCCGGCGGCGATCTCCGCGATCACCTGCGCCGGGTCCGCGGCGGGCGTGCGCGCGGCGTCCTCGTCGTCGTCGGTCGAGTCGTCCGAGGGGCGTGGTTCGTCAGTCATGGGTCAACGTGCTCCAGGGCCCATCTTATCAGTGCGGTTTCGGCGGTCCGGCGCGACTACGCCCGGGTTCAGTGCTCGGACCGCGGCTCGCGCTCCATCAGGGCGCGGACCTCCTCCAGCGGGTGTGCGCCCTGGTAGAGGACGCGGTCCAGGCCCGCCGTGATCGGCATCTCCACCCCCAGGCGCTCCGCCAGCCGCAGCGCCGCCGGGATCGTCGTCGCGCCCTCGGCGGTCTCGCCCAGACGGGCGAGCGATTCCTCCAGCGTCGCGCCCCCCGCGATCAACTCTCCCAGGCGCCGGTTGCGCGCCGATGGGCCGTAGGCCGAGGCGACGAGGTCGCCGATGCCGGCCAGGCCGAGGAACGTGACGGTCTGCGCCCCGGCCGCGACGCCGAGGCGGGTGATCTCGGCGAGACCACGGGTCAGGAGTGCGGCCTTCGCGTTGTCGCCGAAACGGAATCCATCCACCATCCCGGCCGCGATCGCGATCACGTTCTTGAGGGCGCCGCCGAACTCCACGCCGATCATGTCATCGCTGGTGTACACGCGCATGGCACGCGAGTGGAACGCGGCGGTGAGCGCGGCAAGCGAGGCATCCCGGGTGGCGATCACCGTCGATCCGGGCAGCCCCTCCACCACCTCACGCGAGAGGTTCGGCCCCGAGAGCACGGCCAGCGGGCGGCCCGGCAGCGCCGCGCCGAGCACCTCGGACATCCGGTGCCCCGTGTCGTAATCGATGCCCTTCGTCGCGCTCAGGACGGTCGCGTCCGCCGGCAGCACACCGGCGAGCGCCTCGGCGTTCGCTCGCAACGTCCGCGAGGGCACCGCGAAGCACACGAGGTCCGCGCGCGCCAGGTCGGCCAGCGTGCCGACCTCCAGCAGGTCGGGGAACACGACGCCCGGCAGGCGTGGGCTGCGGCGGATCGCCTGCAGGCCGGCCGCCTCGTGCTCCGTGCGGGCGACGAGGATCACGGGCAGGCCGCGCCGCGCCAGGTGCACGGCCAGCGTGGTGCCCCACGCCGTCACGCCGACGACCGCGGCCTGCTGAAAGGTGTCCGGCACGAGCTAGTGCGCGCCCGTGGGCCGCTGGCCGCCGCCCTGCCCGAGCTTGGGCTCCGTGCCCGCGAGCAGCCGGCGGATGTTCCCGACGTGGCTGATCTCCACCGCGAGCATGGTGAGCAGCGCGAAGACCAGATACGGCGCCGCAAGCTGCTCGAGGTAGACGAGCGCGACCACCGTGAGGAAGCCGGCGAACACCCCGACCACCGACATGAGGGAGGCGTACCGGAAGATCGCGAGGATCGCGATCGAGAAGGCGACCACGACCAGCGCCGCCCCCGGCGACACGGCGAGGAACGCGCCGAACGCCGTCGCGACACCTCGACCGCCGCGGAAGCCAGCGTACACGGGGAAGATGTGCCCCAGGACGGCGGCGACGCCGGCCAGCGCCGCGGCCCACGGGTCCTGCAGCACCATCCGACCGATGAGCACGGCGGCCGCGCCCTTCGTGATGTCGCCGACCACGACGATCAGCGCCCACTTCCAACCCATGGTGCGGAGCGAGTTCGTGAACCCGGTCTTGCCGGAGCCGCGCTGGCGGACGTCGCCCACGCCGGCCAGCCGGCCGACGATCAGCCCGAATGGGATGCCCCCGAAGAGGTAGCCCGCGATGACCCCGGCCACCACCGTCCACAGGCTCACGCTGGCACCTCGATCTGGCGCTCCGCGCGGCCACGGAAGACCAGCCGCACGGTCGTGCCCTCGAAGCCGAATGCTGCCCGGATTCTATTCTCCAGGAAGCGCTCGTACGAGAAGTGGACGATCGCCGGGTTGTTCACGAAGAAGACGAACGTGGGCGGCGACACCGCCGCCTGCGTCACGTAGAGCACCTTCAGCTTCTGGCTGTGCACCGTGGGCGGCCCGTGCTCCGCCATGGCGCGGTGGATGACGCGGTTCAGCTCGGACGTCGGCACGCGCTGCGCGCGCACCTCGGCGACGTGGACGATGAGTTCGAGGAGGTCGCGGATGCCCTCGCCGGTGACGGCGGAGGTGAAGTGGATCGGCGCCCACGCCATGAAGTTGTAGCGCGCGTCGATCTGCGCCGCGAACTGCTGCCGCAGGCTCCGGTCCTCCGCGAGGTCCCACTTGTTCACGACGAGGACGATCCCCTTGCCGTGCTCCAGCGCGTACCCGGCGATGTGCGTGTCCTGCGCGGTCAGCGGCTCCGTCTGGTCGATCACCAGCAGCACCACGTCCGCGCGGTCCACCGCGTGCTCCGCGCGCTGCACGGAGTGGCGCTCCACGCCCCGCTCGATCTTGCCGCGCCGCCGGATGCCGGCCGTGTCGACGAGCAGCATCGGGTGCCCCTCGAAGTCGAACGGCGTGTCGATCGCGTCGCGCGTCGTCCCCGGGACGTCGGACACCACCACGCGGTCCTGCCCCAGGATCGCGTTCGTGAGCGAGGACTTGCCGACGTTCGGCCGCCCGACGATCGCGACGCGGATGCGATCGTTGTCGCGCTCCGGGATCTCCGCGCCGGCGACCAGGCCGAGCATCGCGTCCATCAGATCGCCGATCCCCTTGCCGTGGATCGCGGACACGGAGAACGGCTCGCCGAGGCCGAGGCCGTACAGCTCGATCAGGTTCTCCTGGCCGGCGCGCGTGTCCGTCTTGTTCGCCACCAGCAGCACCGGCTGGTTGGCGCGGCGCAGCATCTCCGCGATCTCGTAGTCCGCCGCGGTCGACCCGGCAGCGGCGTCCACGACGAAGAGCACCGCCTGCGCCTCGGAGAGCGCCTGGTCCACGCCTCGACGGATCGCGGGGCCGAACGGGTCGTCCTCGTCGTCGCCCAGCCCGCCCGTGTCCACCACGCGCACGTGCTTCCCGTTCCAGTCGAACGAGCCGTAGATGCGGTCCCGCGTCGTCCCGGGGAGGTCCTCCACCAGCGCGCGGTTCGCCGAGGTCAGCCGGTTGAAGAGCGCCGACTTGCCGACGTTCGGGCGCCCGACGATCGCGATCAGCGGGCCTGTGGAGAAGGGGTCAGAAGAGGTCATGATGGGGTGATCGTAACCTCGACCGTGTTCGCCTGCACGAATCCGACCGAGATCCCCTCCGGCGCCTGCACCTCCACCGGCAGCGTGTAGGTCCCGACGCCGCGCCCGCCGGCGTTCACGGTCACCTTCACGTCGCCCGGCAGCAGCGCGTTCAGCGTCGGGATCGGGCCGTTCAGCACCACCTCGATCGTGGGTGTGCCGGCGCGCGCGCCCAGCCCCTCCGGCACGTTGGTGATCTGCACGCCGAACGTGGAGCGCTGGGTCCCGGCGATCTGCGCCACCGTCACCGTCACCGTCGCCCTGGAGGTGCCGACCGTGGTCACGCCCGCCGGGAGCGGGATCGAGATCGACCGCGCGATGTCCGCGCGCGCCCCGCCGACATCGACCGGGGGCAGCGCGATGCGGTCGATCGCCTGCAGCGTCTGCACCGCGCCCTGGATCTGCACCGTGGACGGCGAGGTGGTGACGGACGACACCCGGTACCCCGTGTCCGGAACTCCCGTCACGTCCACCGTCAGCGGCACCGTCCGGACGATGGTGCTCTGGATCACCTGGACGCTGACCTTCACCGTCGGCGGGTCGATGCGCACGCCGCGGATCTCGCCGCCGCCCGCACCGACGGCCTTCAGGTTCACCCCCGGCTCCACGCCGGCGGTGAGCCCCGTCACGTTGATCTCCGCGACCGCCTCGGACACCAGCGCCACCAGCGACTCCGCGCCGCGCACCGTCACGTTGCTCGTCTGCGGCGTCATCGGGCCCAGTTCGTAGCCGATCGGGAGTTGCCCCACGGCGCGCGTGGTCACGGGGACGCGGTTGGAGAGCTGGTTCTCAAGGTTCACGGTGATGAAGCGCGGGTTCGTGTCCACCACGCGCACCCCGCTCACGTCCACCACCTCCACCTGCACGGGCACCTCCTGCGCGCGCGCGCCGAAGCCGTTCAGGTCCACGAACGCACGGAAGTTCGCCGCGCTCAGCCGCTCCCAGCGGTCCGAGGCCGCCGCGATGCGCACGGTGATCGTCGGAAGCTGGTTCGCGACCGCGAGCGATTCGCCCACGTTGACCGCCTGCACCGGGATCGGCTGCGGGAACGCGTCCACCAGCGTCGGGTTCTCCGTGTCCGCCACGAACACCCACAGCGACACGCCGAGCACGAGCGAGACGGCGAGCAGGCCCGGCGTCCGGCGCACGGCGCCGCGCACGCGCCGGAAGACCTCCAGCGCCAGGTCCAGTGCCTCTGCGCGGCCCGGGCCGCCCCGTCCCGGCATCGTCACGAGGCGCGCCGATCCGCGGCCGCGGCCGCCTCGCGCTCCACGAACTCGATGTCGAACAGGCGATGGAGCTGCCGGAGCAGGCGCGTCTCGTCCAGCCCCGGCACCATGCGGCCGTTCGAGCAGAGCGAGACGTCGCCGCGCTCCTCGGAGCAGACGATGACCACGGCGTCCGTGCGCTCCGTGAGGCCCACGGCGGAGCGGTGGCGCATGCCGTACTCCGCCGGCAGGGGCGCCTCCGACAGCGGGAGCGTGCACCCCGCCGCGACCACGCGGTCGGTGCGGACGATCACCGCGCCGTCATGCATCGGCGAGCGTTCGATGAACAGGCTCTGCAGCAGCTCCACGGAGAGCGTCGCCTCCAGCCGGATGCCGGTCTCGATGACGTCCTGCAGGCCCGTCTCGCGCTCCAGCACGATCAGCGCGCCCGTGCTCTCGCGCGCCATCTGCATCGCCGCGCGCACCACGATGTTGATCGAGCTCTCGTGCTCGCGTCGACGCAGCACGGACCGCAGGCCTGTGCGGCCCAGGCGCTCCAGCGCGCGGCGCAGTTCCGGCTGGAAGATGATCACCATGCCGATCAGCAGACCGGTGACGGAGTTCCGCAGGATCCAGTTGATCATCCGCAGGTCGAACACCTGGCTCAGCACGAGCGCACCGAGGAGCACGAGGCCGACGCCCCGGAGCACCGTCATCGCCGCGGTGCCACGCACCAGCAGGAGCAGCCAGTAGATCGATCCGGAGACGATCAGGATGTCCACCGCCGCCGACGCGTCAAAGCGCACCAGGACGTCACGAAGGGCGGCCGGGATCTCGGGCACCGTGCGTCCTTACTCTCGTGCGCGCGAGGCGTGCGTGGTCCCGCCGGGCGGGCCGACACCGGTCGTCCGGCGCGGTCCGCTCGCCCAACTATATGCCAGTGAGATGGATCAGCGGCCGAGGATGCTGGCGAGGATCGCCTGCTGCGCGTGCATCCGGTTCTCAGCCTGCTCGAAGACCACCGAGTTCTTCGATTCGATCGCGTCGTCCGTGATCTCCTCGCCGCGGTGGGCGGGAAGGTCGTGCATGACGAGCGCGTCCGGTGGGGCGGCGTGCAGGAGCGGCATGTCGATCTGGTAGCCGGCGAACGCCTCCGCCCGCTCGGCGCCCTCCGCCTCCTGCCCCATGGAGGTCCACACGTCGGCGTACACGGCCGTCGCGTTCCGGACCGCCTCGTACGGGTCGCGCACCTGCGTGACGGTGCCGCCCCCCGCGAGGCTGCCCGCGATCACCATCGTCTCCTGCGGCAGCTCGTAGCCCTCGGGCGCGGCGACCACCAGGTCGACGCCGGCGTACACGGAGGCGTAGGCGAGCGAGCGAGCGACGTTGTTGCCGTCACCGATGTAGGCGATCCGCAGCCCGCGCAGCGACCCGAACCGCTCGCGAAGCGTCAGCAGGTCCGCGAGTGCCTGGCACGGGTGCTCGTCGTCGGTGAGCGCGTTCACCACGGGGACATCGGCGTAGCGGGCGAGCTCCAGCACCGTCTCGTGCGCGTAGGTGCGCGCCGCGATCCCGTGCACCATCCGTGCGAGGACGCGCGCGACGTCCTTCACCGGCTCGCGCTCGCCCATCTGCACCTCGCTCGGCGACAGGTAGAGCGCGCGGCCGCCCAGGCGGTACATCGCCATCTCGAAGGAAGTGCGCGTGCGGAGCGAGGGCTTCTGGAACACCAGCGCCAGCGTCTGCCCGGCGAGCACGGGGCTCGAGCCGTCGCGCTTCATGCCGAGCGCCAGTTCCAGCGTCGCCGAGAACTCCTCGGCGGAGAGATCGAGGATCGAGGTGAAGTCGCGGCCGAACACGCGCATCGCTCCGGGGCTGGGGTACCGGTGGCGCGACCGCGAGACGCCTTGCGCCGCGTGACCGCGAAGCCGCAGTATAGCCCGCGCATTATGTAGCGGTACACCCGCGCGAGCGGCCCCGGTAGGATGCGGCCATGTCGCGCGCCCCCTCGCCACCTCCCGCGCCCAGCGCGCCGCCCCCCGCCCATGGGGCCTCCGAGGCCCCTCCGACACCGCTGCGCCGCCTCGGGCTCGCGCTGACGCCGCTCCGCGTGCTGCAGGCCGTCCTCCTCGCGGCCGCGCTGCTCGCGTTCGGCATCCTCGCCACGCGCGCCCCCGCGTCCCCGGGCGTCGAGGTGGAGCGGCGCGACCCCGCGCCGGGGATCGACGAGATCCGCGTGCAGGTGGGCGGCGCGGTGCGCGCGCCCGGCGTGGTCGTCGCGCGCCCCGGGGACCGCGTGGCGGACGCGATCGAGCGTGCCGGGGGGCTCGCCCCGGAGGCGGACAGCGCCGCGATCAACCTCGCGCGCCGCGTGCTCGACCAGGACCAGGTGATTGTGCCGAAGGTCGGCGACTGCGCGCCGCGGCTGCTGGACCTCAACCGCGCGACGCAGGCCCAGCTGGAGGCGCTCCCCGGCATCGGCCCGGCGCGCGCGACCGCGATCCTCGCCGCCCGTGCGCGAGCCCCGTTCGCCAGCACCGACGAGCTGGTGGAGCGCGGCCTGGTGAGCGCGAGCGTCTACGCGCAGCTCCGCGATCTGATCGGCGTGGCCGTGGGCGAGCGGTGATGCCCGGCGCGATCCTCGCCGCCGCCGCGTACGCCGGGGGCACGGCGCTCGGCGCCGTCCTCGGCGGGCCGTGGTGGCAGACGGCGCTGCTTGCGTCGATGCTCGCGCTGGCCGCGGCGCTCCACGCGCCCGACCGCCGAGGCTGGGCGGTGCTGCTCGCCTGCGTGCTCCTGGCCGCCGGCGGCCATGCCCGCTACGCCGCCGCAGCGGACGTGCCGCCGCCCCCGCTCGCGGCGATCGATGGCGTGCGCGTCGTCACGGGCGTCGCCCGCGAGGACGCCCGCCTGCGCGGCAGCCTCGCCACGATCGACCTCGACGTCGAGGCGATCGACGAGCGCCCGGCGTCCGGTGGCCTGCGGCTGCTGGTGCGCTCCGCGGACGACCCGGTGCGCGCCGGGGAGCGCATCCGCTTCAACGGGCGCGTCGAGCCGCTCCCCACCGCACCCACCGAGGCGGACACCTTCGACTACGGCGCGTACCTCCGCAGCCGAGACGTCCACGCGCTGGCGCTGTACCCGATCTCGTGGGAGCGCCTCGGCCAGACCGAGGATGGCTGGCGCGCCGCCCTGCGCACCCTGCACCGCGCCGCCGTCGAGTCGATCGCGCGGACGTTGCCGGAACCGGAGGCCTCGCTGGCCGCCGGCGTGCTCGTCGGCGAGCGCGGCACGCTCCCGGCGGCGGACGCCGAGGCGCTGCGCGTGACCGGCACGACGCACCTCGTCGTCGTCTCCGGACAGAACATCGCGCAGCTCCTGGGCGTCGCGATCGCGATGCTCACCCTCGCGATGTCGAGGCGGCGCGCCGCGCTGCTCACGCTGTCGCTGCTCGGCCCGTACGTGCTGCTGGTCGGGGCGGACCCGCCCGTTGTGCGCGCGGCGATCATGTCCGTGGGCATCGCGATCGCGTCCGTCACCGGGCGGCGGACGCCGGGGTGGCTGTACCTGCTCTACGCGGTCGCCACCATGCTCGCGGTCGACCCGCTCCTCGCCCGCGACATCGCGTTCCAGCTGAGCGCCACCGCGACAGCCGGCGTCATGGTCATCGCCCCCCCGCTGCGCGACGCCGCCTTCGTGCGCTGGCCCCGCGCCGCGCAGGGATGGCGCGCCGCGCTGGTCGAGGCCACGGCGACCGCGACCGGCGCCGCGCTCGCCGTGCTCCCCGTGCAGGTCGCGGCGTTCGAGCGCGCCTCGCCCTGGTCGGTGCCCGCCAACGTCCTGGTCGCACCGCTGTACGAGGCGACGTTCGCGGTCGCCGCGCTCGCGTCCGGCCTCGGCTGGGCCGGCGCGCTCGGGAACGCGGTCGGCGAGGTGGCGCAGTTCGCTCCCGCCGCGTTCCTGGCGGTCGTCCGGCTGATCGCGCGGCTGCCCGGCGCGGACATCCCCGTGGAGGCGCCCCTGCTCGCGGGGGCGGCCTTCTACGCCGTGGTCGCCGCCGCCATCTGGCTCCTCGCGCGGCACGCGACGCAGGGCGCCCCCGCGCTCGCCCCCGGGCGGAGCAGCCACCTCGCGGGGACGGTGGCGCTCGCCGCGGCGGCGGGTGGCCTGTGGCTCGCGGTGCTCACCCCGCGCCCCGCGCTCGCCGCCGTGACCGTGCTCGACGTCGGCCAGGGGCTCGCCGTGCTGGTCGAGGACGCGGGCCGGCGCGTGCTCGTGGACGCCGGGCCGCCCGACGGCGCCGTGCTCCGCGCGCTGCCGCGTGCCGGCGTGACCGGCGCCCTCGACCTCGTCGTCGTCACGCACGCGGACGCCGACCACGCCGGCGGCGTGCGCGACGTCGTGCGCCGGCTGGGCGTCGCCGGCGTGCGGGCCGGGCCCGGGCGCGACCTGCCCGGCGGCGTCCCCTACGAGCCGATCGACATCGGTGATCGCATCCACGTCTCCCCGCGCGTGACGATCGAGGTGCTCGCGCCCCCGGTCGCGACGCTCCCCGCCACGCTCGCCTCCACCAACGACACGGGCCTCGTGCTGCTGGTACGGATCGGGGAGCGGCGCATCCTGCTGCCCGCTGACGTGGAACGTGCCGGGGAGGCGTGGCTCGTCGCCAGCGGGCTGGACCTGCGCGCGGACGCGATGGTCGTGCCGCACCACGGCTCCGACACGTCCTCGACGCGCGCGTTCCTCGACGCCGTGCAGCCGCGCGTCGCCGTCGTGTCCGTCGGCGCGCGCAACGCGTACGGGCACCCCGACGCGGACGTCCTCGCTCGGTACGGGGCGGCGAGGCTGTACCGCACCGACGAGTCCGGCGACGTGGCGCTGCGCTCGGACGGCGACCGCCTGTGGGTCGCGCCGGCGCACGAGCCGGTGCCCGTGCCGACGCGCACGCCGAGGCCCGCCGCTACGCCTCGCTAGCGTCTCCGGACGGCGCGGCGCGGCGCGGCGGCATCTGCACCAGCGCGAACAGCGCCATCTCACGCCCGCGGTTGCCCAGCCGCCAGCCGCCGCGCCCGGTCGTCTCCACGCGGATCGCGTCGCCGACGCCGAGGCGCACGTCCTGTCCCGTCGAGTCCGAGACGACGATTTCGCCCGCCACCACGACGCCGAACGAGGGCACCGCACGGTGGAAGCCCGGCCGCGCGCCGACCTCGAACCGCATGAGCATGACGCGGGAGGCGTCGCCCATGACCGCGCCGCCGACGCCCTTGAAGTCGCCCGGCCCGTTCTCGAACGGCCAGTCGAACAGGTCCAGCGGCTCCAGGTGGGTCTTCCCCTCCTCGTCGGCGGTCAGGCGGTAGGCGGCCATGCGTGCGTCCTCGAGGTGCGGTCGAGCGAAAGAGGCTTCGAGGGTAGCGTGTACGCTACGGCTCGCCTAACGCACACCCCGAGGACACCGCCCATGCCCGCCCCCCAGCGCTCCTACGACCGCAGCACCCGCGAGGCGCGCCCGATCACCATCGAGCCCGGCGTGATGAAGCACGCGGAGGGCTCCGCGCTCATCTCCTTCGGGGACACGAAGGTGCTCTGCAGCGCCTCCGTGGAGGGCCGCGTGCCGGGCTGGCTGCGCGGCTCCGGTCAGGGCTGGGTCACGGCGGAGTACGGCATGCTCCCCCGCGCCACCAACACCCGCAACGAGCGCGAGGCCGCGCGCGGCAAGCAGGGCGGCCGCACGATGGAGATCCAGCGGCTCATCGGCCGCTCGCTCCGCGCGTGCATCGATGTGAAGTCGATGGGCGAGCAGACGATCACCCTCGACTGCGACGTGATCCAGGCGGACGGCGGCACGCGCACCGCCTCCATCACCGGCGCCTGGGTCGCGCTCGCGATGGCGGTGGACTGGATGCAGCGCGAGGGCACGCTGGTCACGAACCCGCTGAAGCACCACGTCGCCGCCGTCTCCGTCGGCATGATCGACCGCGTCCCGCTGCTCGACCTCGACTACGCCGAAGACTCCCACGCCGGCGTCGACTTCAACGTCGTGATGCTCTCCACGGGCCAGCTCGTCGAGGTGCAGGGCACCGCCGAGGCCGAGCCGTTCGACCGCGACGAGATGCGCCACCTCGTGGACCTCGCCTGCGAGGGCATCGAGCGGCTCTTCAAGGAGCAGGACGCGACGCTCAAGGCGTGGCGAGCGCGGTGAGCGCCGGCACCAGGGACGAGGAGGCGCGCGAGCCGACTCCGGAGGAGATCATCGTCGCGGAGCACGCCGCGATCCGCTCCTCCGTCCGCGCCGCGGCGGCCCTCACCGGCAACACAGTGGTGCTCAACGGCCTCGCCGCCGTCATCGCCACCTACGGACTCTTCGCGGACAGCGCCGCCGTGGTCATTGGAGCGATGGTCGTCGCGACGCTCCTCGGGCCGATCCTCGGCGTCGGGCTCTCGATCGCGGAGGGCGCCCCGTGGCACCTCGCACGGAGCCTCCGCGCGATGGCCGCCGGGGCGTTCACGGTGTTCTTCACCGCGCTGATGGTCGGCCGGCTGCACACGAACTTCCCGCTGACCGACGAGATCATGCAGCGCACCGCGCCGAACCTCAGCGACCTCGTGATCGCGCTCGCGGGCGGCGCGGCGGGGACCATCGTCACCACGTCGCCGCGCATCGGCTCCGCCGTCGTCGGCGTCGCGATCGCGACCGCGCTCGTGCCGCCGCTCGCCGCCGGGAGCATCCTGCTCGCGCGCGCCGAGTACGCGCTGGCCTCCGGCGCGATCCTCCTCGCCTGCACCAACATGGTCGCGATCACGTTCTCCTCGTCCGTGGCGTTCTGGATCGCCGGATACCGGCGCTCGCCCGAGTTCGACTGGCGGGACGTCCGAGGCTTCGCGCAGCGCAACGCGCTGACGATCATCCTGCTGCTTGTCCTCGGCGCCGGCTTCGGCGTCAACCTCGGACGCACCGTGGAGCGCGAGGTCTACGAGGCGACGGCCAGCGCCCGCCTGCGCGACCTCATCGTGCGGCTCCCCGGGCAGGACTTCGTGGAGGCGCACTTCGAGACGCGCGGCGACGTGACGATCGTGCGCGCCGTGGTGCGGGGCGAGACCCAGCCGACGCCCGACGCCGTCGCTGCCCTCGAGCGCGCCCTGCCCGACCCGCCCGGCGGCACGACGGAGCTCCGCATCCGGTTCATCCCCACGATCACCATCGGCCGGACGGGCGTGATCAGCGACGCCGGCGGGCCCGCCGGCCTGAAGTAGCCGCGGCCTCGCACCTGCGTCCCAAAATATGATCGATCGAATGATCAAAACCCTTGACGCCGGGATCCCCGCCTCGTAGGTTATGTCCCACGCCAGAGCCTGCGTTGGTCCGCTGTCTCCCCGGGCAGCCGACGACGGGAGAGCGCGAATGCTGTACGGACTGTTCTGCCGCCTGGGGCGGCCGGTCGCCGACTACCCCACGCTGTCGGGCGCGGTGCAGGCGGCGGGAGTGGCCTCCTGGCCGATCAACGACGGGACGTGGCTCATCGAGTCCGACCACAGCGCGGATGCGATCCGCGACTCGGTCGCGCTCTGCATCGAGCCCGAGGACGTCGCGCTGGTGTTCCCGCTGAACGTCGGCCCCGCGCGCTGGACCTCGCTCAAGGACGTGAAGTACGGCCAGCGCTTCCTGCAGAGCGCGCTCCAGCGCGAGGCCACGGCCCGGGCCTAGCCGTCCATGCCTGACACGGAGCGTCGAGGTGCGGACGCGGACGAGGCGCTCGCGGCGGAGCGGACGGCGCTCTCCAACGAGCGCACGCTGCTGGCCTACACCCGCACGGCGCTCACCTTCGGCGTCGCGGGCGCGACGCTGCTCCAGTTCTTCACCGGTGGCCTGCTGGTGGAGGCGGCCGGGGTCGCCTGCCTCATCATGGCGGTGGTCCTCGGCGGCTTCGGGGTCGTCCGCTTCGCCTCCGTGCGCGCCCGTATCCGGTCCAACCGGCTCATGGCCGAGACCGAGGAGGACGCGGAGGACTAGGGCTGCCCCGCGGGGCGCGGGCGGCTCTGGAAGCCGTTCCGCTTGTGGGAGCCGTCGCAGTACGGCTTGTTCCCGGAGCCGCCGCACCGGCACAGCCACACCTTCCCGGGCTCGCCCGGCGGCAGCGTGTTCCCGGCGCCATCGAGGATCACGAAGTCGCCCTCGACCTTGATCGAGCCGTTGTCGTTGACCGTGATGCGCGTCTCGGGCGTGTCGGACACGGAGCCCTCCTCGCGGCTAGGCGTACTCGCCCAGGAATACCCCGCCCAGGATGTGGACGTGGGCGTGGTCCTGCGACTGCATCCCGTCGTAGCCGAAGTTGGAGATGAGGCGGAAGCCACCGGGACAGTGCTCCTGCGCCACCTTCACCGCCGCCTCGCCCACCGGGCCCATGTTCGCCCAGAGCTCGGCCTGCACCATGTGCTGCTTCGGGATCGCCAGCAGCATGGTGGGCACCCAGCGGAGCCGGTTGCGGAACACCATCACCTCGTCGGTTTCGAGGAGAATGTCGGCCGGTTCACGCCCGGCGACGATCTCGCAAAAGACGCAAAAGCGCTGCATCTGTAGCCTTGTCTCGTGCGATGACGCCGCCGCCCCGCGCCGAGGGATTCGGCGGGGTGTCGTGCAGTCTAGGAACGCCCGCCGAGGGGCGTCAAAGCGCCGCCGGCCCCGTGGGGTCGGAGACGCCCTCGGACCGCGCGTGTCGCCGGCGCGGGAGTGCACACGGGCGCTGGGGAAAGGCTTTCACGCATGACCGACATCCGTCCCTTCCGCGCGCTCCGCTACGACCCGCGCCGTGTGACCCCGGACGACGTGATCGCGCCCCCGTACGACGTGGTCGGCGCGGACGCCGTGGCGGAGCTGC
>JBFWQJ010000030.1:0-17301 GCA_050249515.1 Dehalococcoidia bacterium
TGGACAGGTTGCGCTGGGCGTTCAGTGCGGAAACGTTGGTGTTGATGATCATCGCCATGGTCGGTTGGCCTCCTAAAGCCTCGTCATCCGGCGTCCCTGCCGGAGCCTCCGGCCCGTCCCGTTTCAGTGGGAGCGGGCTCAGGGGAATCATCGAGAGGCGTCGCCGCGCTCTTATTCGGGAGGCCCCTGATCCGCGTCGGGAGACACCCGTACGTCGCACGACCGTCCGAGGACGCGAAGAGACCCCGCCTCTCGGCGGGGTCTCCCCGTGCTGCAACACCGCAGCGGACTGTCCGTGACGCCGACCCTCGCGAGACCGGCGCCATGGAGGAGCGAACTACCGGATGAGCGAGAGCACCGCCTGCGGGGCGCTGTTCGCCTGCGACAGGACGGACACACCGGCCTGCTGCATGATCTGGCGGGTCACCATCTCCGAGGACACCGAGGCGATGTCCGCGTCGCGGATACGCGACTCAGACGCGCTCAGGTTCTCGATGGACACGCCGACCGAGTTGATCGCCGTCTCCAGCTGGTTCTGGCGGGCACCGAGCTTCGCGCGGAAGGTCGAGACCTGCCCGATGGCCGCGTCGACCGACTGGAGGAGCGTGTCCGCCTTCGCCGTCGTCGAGACCGCCGCGTTGTTCGCGATCAGCGTGTCGAGCTCCGAACCACCGGTGCCCAGCGCGCTGGAGCGCATGTCCGAGAACGCCAGCGAGATGTCGTCGCCGACCTCGGAGCCCACGCGCCAGGAGGCGGAGGACGAGGCCTGCGTGACGATCACGTCGGTGTCCAGGCCGGCCGCGATCGCGGCCGCGGAGACGTTACCGGCGTTCGCGTCGTGCGACAGCGTGAAGCTGACGCCCAGGTTCGAGAACGTCACGGTCTGCTCGGCGTTCGCGCCCATGTCGACCAGGGTCACGGTCTCGGTCTGCACCAGGCCCGCGCCGTCGTCGTAGACGAGCTCCAGGTCACCACCGGTCGCGTCGCCCAGGGTGTACGTCGCGCCGCCCTCGGCGCTGCCGACGTCGATCGAGGCCACGGACACGGTCGCGCCGTTGGCGACCACCGTGTCGGTGTCCAGGTCCGTCGCCGCCGAGTCGACGGTCACCGAGAGCGAACCGTTCAGCAGCGTCTGGCCGTTGAAGCGGGTGCGGCTCGCGATGTTGTCGATCTCGGAGCGCAGGGCCACCATCTCCTCACCGATCGCGGTGCGGTCGGACGAAGAGAGCGTGGTGTTGCTGGCCTGGACGGACAGCTCGCGGACGCGCTGGAGGATGTTGTGGACCTCGTTCAGCGCGCCTTCAGCGGTCTGCACCATCGAGACGCCGTCCTGCGCGTTGCGCAGGCCCTGCTGCATGCCCCGGGTCTGGGCCCGCATCTTCTCGCTGATCGCGAGGCCGGCCGCGTCGTCCGCGGCGCGGTTGATGCGCAGACCGGACGAGAGCTTCTCCAGCGTCTTGCCCATCTTGTCGTTGGTGATGGACAGGTTGCGCTGGGCGTTCAACGCCGAGACGTTGGTGTTGATGATCATAGCCATGGTTGGTTGGCCTCCTCAGCCGTGTATTCGCCGACATCCGTGTCGACCATGCGTGTGGCCCCGCCGCCCGCTCGCGAACCGGGAAGCGACTCCACAGGCATCATCGGCAGGCCGGGAGGCCGCCCTTAGGGGGTACACCGAGGTTCCCTCGGACTTTTCCCGGGGTGGGGAGCCGTCAGCCGAAGTCGGGGCGTCCGCCCCCGGATCCGCTGGCAAACCCTGATGGGGAGCGCGCGAGGGCGCCCGTAGCATCCCTGCCATGCACACACTGGCTGTCTACGGGTGGGATGAGCACGAGCCGCGGCTGCTCAACGCGCTGCAGCACGCGGCCCCCTTCCGGCTGGCCGCGGTGGGCGACGGCCGCACCGCCGCCCTCGTCCGCGCCCGCGCCGCCACCGGCAGCCCCTGCTACCAGCACGCGACCGAGATGTTCCGCCGCGAGCACTTCGACGCCGCCCTGCTCGCGTCCGCAGCCGGCGCCGCGCAGGTGGCGCAGGCCGCCGCCGGTTCCGGCGCCGCGGTCCTGCTCGCCGGCGACCAGGCGGACGGCGGCACGATCCTCGAGGCCGGCGAGGCCGCGCTCCGGGCACGCGTCCCGTTCGCCGTGCTCCGCCCCCGTCTGCAACACGCCGGGATCGCCTTCCTCCTGAACCTCGTCGCCTCGGAGCCGGGCTGGCGGCCCTGCTACCTGGAGGCCACGCTGGCCGGCCCCGCCGACGCCCTCGAGCTCATCCGCAACGCCGTGGCGGTGGCCGACCGCCTGATGCAGACGACCCCGGACGCCGTCTCCGGCACGGCCATCGGCGGCGACGAGGTCGCGGCCACGGCGGCGACCGGGGAGCTCCGCTACGACGGCCGCCTCGCCACGCTGCGCGCGCGGGGTGCCGAGGAGGACCGGGTGACACTGCTGGCCGAGTGTCCGCTGGGACAGCTGGAACTGACCACGCTGGGCGCGCACTCCACGGTCACCATGACGCTCCGGGACGGCCGCCGGGAAACCTCGCGCCTGACTGACCGCGACCCGTTCGTGCTGGAGGCGCAGCGCGCCGCCCGCGCGCTGACGGGCGAAGGCGGCGATGCGCTGCTCGCGCCGCGCGACGGCAGCGTGCTGCTGGCGCTGGAGCAGGCGATGGACACCGGACAGGTGGTCCTGGTGGAGGAGCGCTCGAGCCGGGCGAACCTGGTGCTCGTGGAAAGCCACGGCGCGCCCACGTCCACGCCGCGTGGACGCCTGCATCTGGTCGGCGTGTAGTCCGCGCTACTTCTTCTTCTTCTTGTCGCCCTTGGCGGGCGGCGTCTCCGCCTCGGCGGCGTCCTCCACGACCTTCGCGGTGACGGCGCGGACCTTCTTCGGCTTCGGCGGGCTCGTCAGCAGCAGCGCGAGCACGAGGCCCATCCCGCCACCCAGCACCACGTCCATCATCACGGCACCTCCCGCGTCACCCTGATCATCGGCAGCGCCCGCAGCGCGGCACACCCGCGCGAGCGGCGTCCCACGGCGACGCCGCCACGCGGCTGCGGACATCGAGGTTCCTCGATACGATGGATCGTGCCGGGCGGGGGCTCGGAGGCCCCATGGACTCGTCTGGCGCGCGCCGCATCCAGATGGCGCTGTTCTTCATCATCGGGATCGCGGCGCTGGCCGCCGTGTTCCTCCTGGCGAGCGGCGGCGGTGACGGCGGCATCCGCCTCTTCGCGAGCACGCAGAGCCGCCAGACCACCCTCGGCAGCGGCCGCGTCGGCGAGGGCACCGTCAGCGACGGCAAGACGGCGCCCGCGCGGCAGGCCGACAGCGTGGCGGCCTTCACCAAGAAGTACGGCGACCCGCCTGACGCGACCTACGGCCGCATCCGCATCCCCTCGATCTCCGTGAACGCGCCGCTGTCGTACCGCGCGGTCACCGGCTCCGAGATGCCGGAGCCCAGCGGACCGACGGACGTGGCCTACTACGACATGGCGAAGTTCCCCGGCATGGGCGGTGTGCCCGGCGGCGGGGGCAACAGCATCCTCGCGGGGCACGTGGACCTGCGGCGCCCCGTGGCCTACGCGGGTAACGTGGAGTACCAGGGCCCTGCGGTGTTCTGGTCGCTGGACAAGCTCCGCGCCGGCGACATCATCGAGATCGACTACAAGGGCAAGACGTACAAGTACGCCGTGACCGCCGCGAACGAGTACAACGCGGAATCCGCAGACTGGGGCAAGGTCTGGAGCAGCGAGGTGAAGAAGGAGACGCTCACGCTCTTCACCTGCGGCGGCACGTTCAACCCGGAGACGCACGAGTACAGCACGCGCCTCGTCGTGCGCGCGGAGCGCAGTTAGCCGCCGGGGGGCGCGACGTCGCCCAATCATTTCGCTCGTAGTGTTCCGCGGGCGGTTCCCCCATCATGGCGCCGAGCCGGGCCGCCGCCCGGCGTGACCAGGGAGGCGCCCGTGCCCTACGACCACTACGAACACCTGTTGCTGGAGCGCCACGGGCACGTCACCGTGGTCACCCTCAACCGCCCCGAGAAGCTGAACGCGCTCAACCAGCGCCTGCGCGAGGAGATCGTGCAGTGCTTCGGGGAGCTCGAGGCGGACGACAGCGTGCGCGCCATCGTCGTCACCGGCTCAGGGCGGGGCTTCTGCGCCGGCGCGGACCTGACCGCGGGTGAGCGACGCCCCTCCGAGGGCGCCACGGACACGGAGCCGCAGCTCCGTCGCCTGGACGAGTACGAGTGGATCGGCCACCGCGCGCACGCGACCTACCGCGTGACGAAGCCGATGATCGCCGCGGTGAACGGCGTGGCCGTGGGCGGCGGCATGAGCCTCGCCCTGGCGTGCGACCTCCGCGTCGGCTGCGAGAACTCCCGGCTGAAGACGGGCTTCCTGGAGCGCAGCCTCTCCCCGGACTCCGGCATGAGCTACCTGCTCCCGCACATCGTCGGCTACGCGCGGGCGATGGACCTCATCCTCACCAACCGCGACCTGCGGGGCGAGGAGTGCCTGCGCATGGGCCTGCTGGACCGCTACACGGACGCCGACCACCTGCTGGAGGAGGCGATCGCCCTGGCCGCGCAGATCGCGGCGCTCCCGCCCATGGCCGTCCGCAGCGCGAAGCGCGTGATCCAGCGCAACCTCCACCTCGACTTCGAGCCCGCGCTCCGCGAGGAGCTCCGCGCGATGACGTTCGCGCGGCGCGCGCCGAACGACGTGAAGGAGTCGGCGGCGGCGTTCCTGGAGCGGCGGGCGGCGAACTTCACCGGCACCTAGCGCGCGCCCCTCCACGCTGTGGACGCGAGACGGGGGCCGATTGCTCGGCCCCCGTCCCGTTCATGCGCCCCCGGCCGCATGCCGAGGGATCGGTGCTACTTCGTGCGCCAGGCGTTGTAGCTCCACTCCACGCCCGGCGGGTAGTTGCCGGGCTGCGGGAAGTTGCGGAGCTTCGCGTTGTACCCGCCGAACGACCGCGGCGTGGGCCGCTGCATCATCGGCAGGTGCTTGTCCCAGAGCAGGAGTTGGATCTTCCGCGCCTTCTCGAAGGCCTCGTTGTCGTCCAATGTCTGCTTCAGGTCCTCCATCGCCTTGGTGACCTCGGCGTTCTCGAAGTTGGAGCCGTTGCGGTTGCCGCCCGGCAGGTACGGGGCGAACAGGTGCTCGTGCCAGTTCGGGATGCCGTAGGTGGTGGTGAACATCTCCTTGTAGCCGCCGCCCGGGCCCTTCGCGCCCAGGTACATCTTCGGCAGGAAGATGCTGTAGTCCTCCGTCTTCAGCGTGGTCTTGATGCCAAGGTTCTGCTCCCACTGCTTGGAGATGAACTGCAGCTGCACGCTGTCGGAGGTGCCGTTGGAGTTGAAGTAGTACTCGATCTCCATGCCCGGCTTGCCACCCGCGGCCTCGAAGAGCTTCTTCGCCTCCGCCGGGTCGTACTTCATGACGTTGTGCGCCTTGATCTCGTCCTGAGTCAGGGCCATCTTGCCGAAGTCGACCGGGATGATGCCCGTCCACTTGCCGTTCGCCTGCAGCGTCTGGTCGATGTAGAGCTGGCGGTTGAACGCCTTCGACATGGCGACGCGGAGCCGGTAGTCCTGGAACTTCGGGTTGTTCTGGTTCCAGGAGATGTTCGTGGTGCTGGCCGAGATGTTCTCGTAGACCTTCACCGTGGGGCCCTCAAGGGTCTTCACGTCCGCCGGCGTCAGGCCGGCGCTGTCGATCCAGTCCACCTGGTTCGTCTTCAGCGCGGCGTTGCGGGTCGCCGCGTCCGTCATGACCTTCACCAGGTAGCGGTTGAACCAGATGTTCTTCGCGTCGATGTAGTCCGGGTTCTTCTTGAACGTCGAACCCTCGCCCTGGAGGTACTGCTCGTGGATGTACGGGCCGGGGCCGATCGCCTTGGTCTTGTACTCCTTCTCGATCTCGGGCGGCGAGAGCAGCGCGGTCTCCGCGGCGAGCGAGGAGATCACGTAGCGCGAGGGCGCCTTCAGCTTGAAGACGACGGTGTACTTGTCCGGCGTCTCGATCTTGTCGATGTCGCTGAAGCGGTTCTTGAACGAGCTCTTCTCGTGCGTCATGTACCGGTTGATCGAGAACTGGACATCGGCCGAGGTGAACTCGCGCCCGTTCAGCGGCGCGATGTTCTGGTACTTCACGCCCTGCTTCAGCTTGAACGTCAGCGTCTTCCCGCCGTCCGCGGACTCGTACGACTGCACGACGTACGAGGGGATCCACTTCGTGGACGCGGCGTTGTTCGGGTCCGCCAGCGTGGAGAAGAGCAGACGCGGGTACACCAGGCCAATGCGTTCCGGGATCGTGTAGACGTTCGCGTCCAGCGGCTCCAGGCTCACCGCGTCGCGCGTCTGCACCAGCACGAACGCGTCGCTCATCTGCGGCTGCTCGCCCGTGGGCGTGGCGACGCTCTTCGACGGCGCGACCTCGCCGCCGCTCTTGGCCGGCGCCGCCGGCTGGCTGCTCCCGCAGCCGATGAGCGCCGCGCCCGCGAGGCCGGCCCCACCCACGGCCGCGCCGCGCAGCAGAGAGCGACGGCTCAGACCGCGGCCCATCCAGTAACCGGAATCAGACATCATCCCCTCCGTTTGCCCGGACACCCGCTGGGTGTCCGCTGCGGCGGAGTCGACCTCGGCCCCGTCGCCCATCGCATATGTGGTGGGATTCCATCACGCCAGCGCATAACAGAACAGCCCCGCCGACCGGTTTCGGTCGGCGGGGCCGGCAGGGGCTCCGCGGAGGGGCCGGGGGCGCGGGCTACCGGGTGAGCGAGGCGGGCGTGTTCGCGCCGATGCCGCCCGGGAACTGGGCGCGGAATTGATCCTTCAGGAACGCCGGGCCGCCGACCACCAGCAGCTGGTAGGCGCCGGTGGCGTCCTGCACCCACACGCCGGTGGCGCCGGCCGCGGACGCGGCCGTCTCCAGTTGGTCGGGCGTGCCGCCGCCGAAGATCACCAGTGCCTGGCCGGAGGCGCTGAACCTCGGCGGGGCGGCGAAGCCACCGGCGCCGCCGCTCGCGGGCGGGGTGGTGACGGGCGGCGTGACCGGGGGCGTCGTCACCGGCGGGGTGACCGGCGGCGTGGTGACGCCGGTGACCGTGAACGTCTGGATCGTGGTGACCGGCGTCTTCAGACCCACCTGCGTGACCGCGATCGGCACGGTGCCGGAGACGCCCGCCGGCACCGTCGCGATGATCTGCGAGGAGCCGACGACGGTCGTGGAGCGCGCCGGCACGCCGCCGAACGTGACCCACGAGCCCGCGTTGAAGCCGGTGCCGTTGAGCACGACGACCGTCCCGGCGGGGCCGGTGGTCGGCGCGGCGGTCGCGATCACCGTGCCCGCGCCACCCTCGAAGGTGAAGCCGTTGGCCAGGGTCACCGTGCCGCCGTCGTTGTTCACGACGGTCACGTCCACCGGACCGGGCATGCTCGCGGGTGTCTGCACGAACATCGAGGACGTGCCGTTCCACGAGACGAGCGGGCTGGCGACGCCGCCGAAGTACACGGTGGAGCCACCGGAGAACCCGGTGCCGGTCAGCGTGAGCTGCGTCCCGCCGTGACTCGGGCCGGTGCTGGGCGAGATGCCGGAGATCGTCGGCAGGGTGACCCCGGCGGCCGGGCCGTACGAGAAGCCCTGCTCGCGGAACCCGCTCTGGCCGTCCGGGTTCGTGACGGTCACGCGCTGCGCGCCGATCGAGCCGGCCGGGGAGGTGGCGACGATCTGCGCGGAGTTCACCACCTGCACGTTGGTCGCGAGGCCGCTCCCGATCTGAACGGTGGCGCCGGGCTTGAAGCCGTCGCCGGTCACGACAATCGTCGTGCCGCCCGCGGGCGCGCCGCCGCCGGGGGCGACGCTGCGGACGCCGACTCCACCGGTGTAGGTGAAGCCGTTCGCCTTCGAGATCTTCTGGCCGTCCGGGTTGATGACGGTGACCGCAACCGGGCCGGACACGTTCGCCGGCGTGCGCGCGAAGATCGCGGACGACCCCAGCGGGTTCACCACCGCCGCCGGCACGTCACCGAAGTACACGGAGACCGCCGAGGAGAAGCCGGTGCCGGCGATGGTCACGTTCGTGCCGCCGGTGTTCGGCCCCGTGCTCGGCTCGACCGAGGTGATCGTGAGCGGACTGGCGAAGGCGGTGTAGAAGAAGCCGCTGTTCAGCGTCGCGACGCCGCCGTCCGGGTTCTGCACCAGGATGTTCGCCGCGCCGCCCGTCGTCGTCGCGGACGGCGGCGTGATCAGCGTGACCTGCGTGGTGCTCACCCGCACGACCGAGGAGGCCAGGAACCCGCCGATGTGCACGGTGACGCCGGCCTGGAAGTCCGTGCCGACAAGCGTCACGGCCGTGCCGCCGGACGAGGGGCCCTGCGCCGGCGTCAGCGAGATGATCGTCGGCGAGGAGGCCGCCAGCGCGGTGCGGGGCAGGCTCGTCGCCGCGAACATGGCGACCAGCATGAGCGCGGCAGCCAGACCGGCCTGGAATCGGCGTACGGGCGTCATGGGACCTCCAACAGACGTGAGCGGCGGACGTGTGAGCGTGTCGGCATAGTAGCGCGCGGCGCGGGCGGGCGGCACCGACGCCGTGACCGCCATCGAGGGGCCCGGACGTGCAGCGGGGGCGGTCGCCCGCCCCCGCTCGTCCCGGCCGCGCGCCTCGACTAGTTGTCGGGGTGGCGGCTGAAGATCATCCCGGAGCCGCGGAGCAGCGGTGACCCGTCGATGGCGATCGAGTTTTCGCAGCCCGCGATCTGGCGGTCGCCGGCGCGGTCCGTCACCTGCCGCACGGCCTCCGCCAGGTGGCCCATGCCGTGCAGGCGCCCCTCGGACAGGCTGCCGCCGAAGGTGTTGAGCGGCATCTCGCCCTCCAGCGCGATGCGGCCGTCCTGCACGAAGGCGAGCGCCTCGCCCTCCTTGCAGAAGCCCGCGGCCTCCAGCCAGTAGAGGGTGGAGGAGGTGAAGCCGTCGTAGAGCTGGGCGGCCTGGATGTCCTTCGGGCTCATGCCCGCGGTCTCCCAGATCTTGTTGGCGTGCGGCACGCCAGCCTTCATGTAGTCCGCGACCATGTAGGCCACGTACTCCAGCTGCTTCGCCGTGTTCTGCCCGAAGCCGGAGATGTACGCCGGCTTGTTCTTCAGCGCCTGCGCCAGGTCGGCGCGGGTGAGCACCAGCGCGGTGCAGCCCTCCACCGGGATGTCGCAGTCGAAGAGGCACAGCGGGTCGGCGATCATGCGCGCGTTCAGGTAGTCGTCCAGCGACATGGGCTGGCCGTAGAAGTACGCGTTGGGGTTCAGGGTCGCGTTGCGCCGGCTGTTCATGACCAGCGCCGCCATCTGCTCGCGCTGGTAGCCGAACTTGTTGAGGTAGTGACGGTACTGCAGCGCGTGGATCTGGTACGGGTTGGCCAGGCCGTACGTGGCGCTGAACTGCGCGTCGCCGGCGGCCGTGTTCATCCGGTACGTGTTGTACGTGCCCTTCGGCATGTGCATCGCGCGCCAGAACAGCACGTAGTTGCACGCGCCGGAGATCAGCGCGTTGATGCCCTCGATCGGCGCGGAGGCGATCATGCCCGTCGAGATCTGCGCGTACCACTTGATGTCGGACGCGAGGAACCCGTTGTTCATCATGAACTGCGCCGTGACCAGATCCTCGCCGTCACGGCTCCCCGCGCCGCGGAACGGCTGGTCGGGGTACGTCACGATGCCGTCGATGTCGGAGGGCTTCAGCCCCGCGTCCTCGATCGCCGCCTTGCACGCCTCCAGGGCGAGCATGCCCAGCGACTTGTCGGAGTGACGGACCAGCTTCGACATGCCGATACCGACGACCGCCGTCTTACCCTTGCCTGCCCAGACCATTCGTGTCTCCTTCTACCGGGAAACGCCCGGGCGGCTTACTTCACCAGCCGGAAGTTCGGCAGCTTGAGGTCGGAACCCTCGATGTCCTCGAAGAAGACCTCGACCGGGGCGCCGATGGAGAGCTCCTGGCCCTCACCCGGCAGGTAGCCGGCGAGCAGCAGCTTCGGCATCTCGTCCAGCTCCACCAGCAGCGTGCAGTAGGGCACGGACTGCTCGAAGCCGGCGACGGACTGCATGCGCATGACGGCCCACGAGTAGATCTTGCCCTTGCCGCTCACGTCCTTCCACGAGACGTTCGGCGAGGCGCAGCCGCCGCAGAGGATGCGCGGGGGGTGCGTGTAGTGCCCGCAGTCGGCGCAGTGCTGCACGGCAAGCGAGCCGCGCGAGGCGGCCTCCCAGAAGCCGCGCGTCAGGTCGTCCGGGACCGGGATCGGTCGCTTCGGGGGAACGGTGCTGGTCAACGAAGTCCCTCTGTCTCTGCTCGATCGCGTGGCGATCGGCCGCTCTGATCGATAGCGGCCGGTCGCTGGCGACCGGCCGCGTGGTGGGTGATGCCCGGTCGCCGTCCCTAGATGACGCCGCGCTCGCGCAGGCCATCGATCCCGGCGGAGTCGAAGCCCAGGAGCTCGCCGAAGACGTACTCCTCGTGCTCCTTCAGCGCCGGCGCCCGCAGGTTGTTCGCCGCGGGCGTGCGGGAGAGGCGCGGGGGGTACCGCTCCATCTCGAACTCGCCGACCTCCGGATGCGCGATGACGGGGTACATCTCGCGGTGGCGGAGCTGGTCGTCGTACTCCACGCGGTCCTCCGCGTTCTGGATCGGCACCGCGATCACGCCGGCCTGCTGGAGGACGGTCATGATCTCGTAGCGGCGCCTGGGCGCCGTCCACGTGGAGATGATGTCGTCCAGCACGTCCTGGTTCGCGTAGCGCGCCTCCATGGTGACGAAGCGCGGGTCGCTCAGGAGCTCCGGCTTGTCCATCACCCGGACCAGCGCCTCCCACTGCTCCTGCGTCTCGCAGGCGATGAAGACGAACCAGTCCTGCCCCTGCCGGTCGATGCCGGCGCAGCGGTAGGTGTTGTGCGGCGCGACCTGCGGCCAGATGGAGCGGTTGCCCGGCGGGAAGCCGGGGCGGCGCGTCGGCCGGCCGTTCACCTGGTAGTCGAGGAAGAACGGGCCGAGCATCGCCATGGCGGCCTCGGTCACGGCGTAGTCCACGTAGACGCCCTCGCCGGTCCGCTTCATGCGGAGGAGGCCCATCATCATGCCCAGGCCGCCGCACCAGCCGCCGGTGACGTCCATGTAGGAGTAGCCCCAGCCGGCCGGGTTCTTGCCCGGCAGGCCGGAGGCGAACGTCAGCCCGGAGGTCGCCTGCGCGGACGGACCGTAGGTGCGGTAGCCGCCCCACTCACCCTTGTGCCCGAAGCCGGACAGGCTCAGGTACACGAGCTTCGGGTTGAGCTCCTTCATCCGCTCCCAGCCGAGGCCCCAGGACTCCAGCACGCCGCCGGAGAAGTTCTCGCTGACGCCGTCGCTGACCTTGATCAGGCGCTCCAGCAGCTCCATGCCCTCCGGGTGGCGGGAGTTCAGGTTGATCGCCAGCTTGCCGGCGTGCAGGTGGCTGAAGTTCGGCGTGGTGTAGTACGCCGGGGAGTCCGGGGTGTCGCGGAACGCGATCTGGTTCTTCGCCGCGTCGCCGTAGACCGGGCGGAACTCGAACCGGTGGTCGTCCGGCCGGTGGGGCGGCTCGATGTGGATGACCTCCGCGCCGTACGGCGTCAGCATGCGCGTCGCCCACGGCCCGACCGTCTTCCACGAGAAGTCGATGATGCGGATGCCGGACAGGAAGCCCTGCGGCAGCTGCGGCTTCTGGCTCATCGGACCACTCCCGTCTGCTTCATCGCCGCGATCACGTCGTCCGCGATGCCCAGGTCGTTCTTGAGGATGGCGGCGGTGTGCTCGCCCAGGTGCGGGGCGCGGCCCTTCGGCCGGGTGCCCAGCAGGTCGTTGGTGTGCAGCGCGCGCGGGTAGAGCACCGTCTTCCCGATCTCCGGCTGCTCAATGGGCTGCCAGTAGTCGCGCTGCTTGTAGTGCTCCAGCGGCATGTTCTCCTCGGGCGCGCGAATCACCGCCCACGCCATGCCCAGCGCCTGCCCGCGGTGGAACGCCTCTTCCGAGGTGACCTGCGAGAGCAGCCGGATGATGCCCTCGTGGATCTCGTCGCCGTTGCGGAGACGGTCGGCGCGGTAGAAGTCGTCACGCCACTCCGGGCCGGAGAGCTCGTTGGCGACGCCGACCTCTTCCATCCACTTCACCAGCTGCACCCAGCCGTTGAGCGGGAGCTGCGGCATGGTGACCTGCACCATCTTCCCGTCCGAGCACATGATCTGCGTCGTCGGGCGGTACTTCACCGCGGCGTGCTGGCCGGTCTGGCGCAGCGCGGCCTGGTTGTACCAGAGCCAGTACGGGACCGCGGCCTCCGTGCTCATGCCCACCACGTCATGGATCGACATGTCGATGTACTGGCCGAGGCCGCTGGTGAGCCGCTCGAAGAGCGCGCCGGTGATCGTGTGCGTCGCCATGACGGAGGTCATGTTGTACGCGTGGTTGCGCTGGCCACCGATCGGCGTCTCCTTCGGGTCGGAGTAGCCGCTGGAGCCCATCGGCCCGCCGAGGGCGAGGTGGGCGTGGTCGTTCATCTGGTAGTCGACCCACGGGCCGTCCTGGCCCCAGTCCGTCATGGAGACGTAGATGAGCGCGGGGTTCGCCTTCGACAGGGAGTCGTAGTCCAGGCCGTACTGGGCGAGCGTGCCCGGCTTCGTGCTCTCAATGAACACGTCCGCCTTCAGCGCCAGGTCACGCACGAACTCAGCGCCCGGCCCGCGCGTGTAGTCGATCGCGGCGCTCTCCTTACCGGTGTTGTACCACCAGTAGTCGAGGCACTTGTCCGGGTCCGGCTGGTCGTCCGGGAACGGGCCGATGAAGCGCCCGGGGGCGCCCTCCACCGGCTCCACCTGGATGACGCGGGCGCCGGACTCCGCCATCAGCTTGCCGATGAACTGGTTCCGCCGATCGGCGAGTTCAACGACCGTGAACCCCTCGAATACCTCCACGGCTGCCCCCTCCTGCCACCGGTCCGGCGGCCCGTTGCCTTGCGCCCGCGCCCCGACGGGGCGGCGCGATGATGCGATGTTCTGACGCGGCGCGCTAGCCGTGCATCCCCTGGCCGCCGTCGATGTGGAGCGCGGAGCCGGTGATGGCGGCCGCGCGGTCAGAGCACAGGAACGCGACGGCGAACGCCAGCTCGTCCGGGCGCGGCTGGCGCTTGATCGGGATCATCTCCCGCGCGCGCTGCGCGCTGAACTCCGGCGTGACGCCCGGGTGCGTGTCGTAGTCGCGGATGGTGTCCATGAAGCCGGGGTTCACGTCGTTCACGGTGATGCCGTGCTCACCCAGGCCGGCGGCCAGCGACTTCGTCAGCGTGCGGAGCGCGCCCTTCGCGGTGGAGTGCGGCACGCGCGTCCAGCCGCCGGAGTACCCGTCCGGGCCGTTCATGTGGATGATCCGGCCCCAGCCCTGCTCCATCATCCCCGGCACGAACGCCTTCGCCAGGTACCAGGACGCCGTGAGCTGCTGGTTCAGGAAGAAGTGCCAGTCCTCGTTGGAGGTCTCGAAGAAGGTCTTGTGCAGGCGGCGCGCCGCGTTCGAGACGTAGATGTCGACGCGTCCGAAGGTCTCCTCCGCCCGCCGCTTCATCTCCTCCACGACTTCCAGCTCGCCGGCGGTGCCCATGACCACCAGCGTCTTCGCGCCCAGCTCCTGCGCCTCGCGCTCCACGGAGCGCGCCTCTTCCTCGTTGCTGCGCGAGTTGATGATGACGTTCGCGCCGCGCGCGGCGAACTCGAGGATGATGTGCCGGCCGATGTTCCGGCCGGATCCGGTCACGAGGATCGTCTTCCCCGTGAAGTCCAGGTCCTTGTCGATCGCCATTCGGGTCCCCTTGTCTAGACGGCCGCGGCGCCCCGGCGTGGGCCGGGGCGGGTGTCGGGAGACGCGCTGATGCGTCCCGCTCGCAGGCGAGGACGTCCCTCGGCGGGGACGCCCCCGGCGAGGTCGGCCGTGCTCGCGATCCGCCGCGTGATCGCTCGTCGCAAGGGGTTGTATGCGCCCGCTCGCGGCGCGTCTACTGACAGCGGAGTCATGTGCCCGCCCACGCCCCTGTTGGCCCCGGGACCCACGAGGCACGCGGGACGCGCACGCTCGATCAGTGGCGGTTCTATAACGACATTTGTAAAGTAGGGGGAACCGCTCATCACCTCGGTGATTGAGCGGAAGCGGGGGTACCCGCACTGTCTGTCATGCTTCATGGATCGTGACTGAGCAAGCCCCTTCGCGCCGCCGGGGAAAGCGACGCGGGGACGGCGGGCTCGGGAAGGGGGTTCACCATGAGCACCGACGCGCGACCTGGCGTCTTCAGCCGAGCCGATGACGGCGTCCTGCCCGTCGACCGGGCCGGCATCGACCACTGCGACCCGCCCGAGGAGATCGCGGCCGGGGCGCTCCCCGCCGCGAAGCACATGGCCATGCTGACCAACCACGGTGCCGCGCTGCTCTACCTGCACGCGCACCCGGACGCCCGCGTCCGCGACGTGGCGGACGCGCTGCACATCACGGAACGCGCGACCGCGCGGATCCTCGCCGACCTGAAGGCGTCCGGGCACCTCCGCGTGACGCACGCCAGCCGCCGCAACCGCTACGAGGTGACCGGCCTGCTGCCGCTGCACCCGGGCGACGAGGCCGCGCGCACCATGGCGGACCTGCTGACGCGCCTGGCCAGCGTGACTATGTCCGCCTTCGCCGGGGGCGTGGTCGCCCTGTAGGCCCCCGCCACGGCCCCGCTCCGCTAGGATCGGGCGGCCCGAGGGACGCCTGCCGGCGATCCGGGCGCGCGCAGGAGGCCGACCGTGCTGGACCGCTTCAAGGTGCCCGAGCAAGACCGCGTCTACGTCCGCGAGCCGGAGGTCCGGGCCGCGACCGAGGCGATCTTCCACGCGGTGGGCCTGTCCGACCAGGACGCGAAGCGCGCCGCCGACGTCCTGATGCGCAACGACCTGTGGGGCGTGGAGACGCACGGCGTGTCCAACATGCTCCGCTCCTACGTCGCCGGCTACCGCTCCGGCGCCCTGGACCCGCGCCCGAAGATCGTGACGGAGCGCGAGACGCCGACGACCGCCGTCCTCGATGGCGGCAAGGGACTCGGCCTGCACGTGGCGCCGACGGCGATGGAGATCGCGATCGAGAAGGCGCGCGCCACCGGCATGGGCGCCGTGACGGTGCACAACGTGGGGCACATGGGCGGCGCCGGCTACCACGCGGCCATGGCGCTGGACCACGACATGATCGGCCTCGCCATGTCGACGAGTGGGCGCGCGATCGTCCTGCCGACGTGGGGCGCGGAGCCGAGGCTGGGCACGAGCCCGATCGCCTGGGCCGTCCCGGCCGGAGAGATGCCCCCGTTCGTCTTCGACATCGGCACGTCGCAGATCGCGCAGAACAAAATGCGGCTGGCGAAGCGCGTGGGTGCGCGCATCGCCCCCGGCTGGATCGCGCGCATGGACGGCACCCCCGTGATGGAGGAGGTGGACTTCCCGGACGAGTACTACCTGCTGCCCTTTGGCGGGACGCGCGAGATGGGATCGCACAAGGGCTACGGCCTGGGCGCGGTGGTGGACATCCTGAGCAGCACGCTCAGCGGCCTCGGCCCCAGCTTCCTCGACCCCGGCCCGGGCTTCTACCTCCAGGCCACCCGCATCGACGCGTTCCTGGACGTCGCGAAGTTCAAGGCGGACATGGACGTGTTCCTCCGCGGGCTCGCCACCACCCGCCCCGCACCGGGCGAGGCGCGCGTCGTCTACGCCGGGCTGCTCGAGGCCGAGGAGGAGGCGCGCCGCCGCGAGACCGGCATCCCCTACCACACCGAGGTGATCGAGTGGTTCCGCACCGTGGAGCGGGAGATGGGCCTCGACTTCTCGTTCACCTAGAGCGGGCGCGGCGCGGCTGACGCGGGCTCACGGCGCGGCGGTCAGCTCCCGGAACACCGAGGCGATGCGCGCGGCCTCCGCGTCCGTCGCCGGGCGCGGCCGGTTCTCGACCACGTCGATCATCGCCGGGCGGAACTCGACGGCAGGCGGCGCGTCCAGGCGGAGCGTGACCACCGCCACGCCCGTCTCGAACGGCCCGCGCCCGAGCGTGTCCATGTCCCCCTGCTCGAGGTCGAACACGAAGTTGCCGAGCGAGTAGAGGATGACGCCCGCGCCGTGGCGCTCCCACCCCTGCAGGACGTGCGGGTGGTGGCCGATGACCAGCGCCGCCCCGGCCTCGATCGCCGCGCGGTTGAAGTCGCGCTGGAACGCCGTCGGCTCCCGCTGGTACTCCGTCCCGGCGTGCAGCGCGACGACCACGAACGGCGTCAGCGCCCGCGCGGCGCGGACGTCATCCGCCATCGCCTCGATGGAGGCGCGCGCGACGCCCGGTCGCCCCACGCCGGCGAACGCGCTCTCGCCCACGCCGCTGTAGGAGAGCAGCGCGACGGTCGCGCGCGGGGTGCGGAGCAGCGCCGGCCGCTGCGCCGCCGCGGCGTCCTCGCCGGCCCCCGCGTATTCGATGTCCGCGCCGTCCAGTGCGTCCATCGTGTCCGTGACGCTCACGCCGCCAAAGTCGCCGACGTGGTTGTTGCCCAGCGTCACGGCGTGGAAGCCGGCTGCGGTCAGCGAGGCCACCCGGTCCGGCGGCGCGCGGAACGTGTACATCTTCTCCAGCGGCGCGCCTCGGTCCGTGAGCGTGCCCTCGAGGTTCCCGACCAGCAGGTCGACGCCCGCGAACAGTCCCGCCACGCGCGCGAACGGGTAGCCGGGGTCACCCTCCGTCAGGTCCACGATGTCGCGCGCGAACATGAGGTCGCCCACGGCGGCGATGCGCACCTCGGCCGGGGGTGGGGTGTAGGGCGGGGGCGTCGCGGCGGTCGCAGGAGGCAGCGCGCGAAAGCGGATCGTCGCCTCGGCGCCGGTCGCCTGGATCACACCGGGCCACGACAGGGTGACGAGGACCGCGGCCAGGGCGCCCGCGCCCAGCAATCGTCCCGAGAGGCCCCGCCAGATCCGCATGAGACGTCCCGGGCGCCCTTGGCGCCGGCGGCCTGCGGGTCAGCCGGTGCACCTCGGGTCGTCGCGATGACGATACCAGCGGGGTGAGACGGAGGCATGCGAGCCGCCGCCCGGGGGTTGGGGGACCCTCGGGCGGCGGCCCGGCGAAGCTGCCTCGCGGCCTAACGGCCGCGGGTCAGGCGGCGGCCGGCGAGCGTGTCGAGCCCGGCGGCGCCGAGCATCCCCAGCACCGCGAGCAGCGGCGTGGTCGACACCGACCCGGGCCCGCCC
>JBFWQJ010000031.1:0-9731 GCA_050249515.1 Dehalococcoidia bacterium
CGAAGCACATCTACGCCCAGGTCATCGACGACGTGGCGGGCCGCACGCTGGCGGCCGCGTCCGACGTGGAGGCCGCGCTGAAGGGCGATGGTTCGAAGAGCGAGCGCGCGCGCCAGGTGGGCACGGCGCTGGCTCAGCGAGTGAAGGCGCAGGGCGTCACCTCGGTCGTGTTCGACCGCGGTGGCTTCCGGTACGCGGGGCGCGTGCAGGCGCTGGCGGATGCCGCTCGCGAAGAAGGGCTGGTGTTCTAATGGTCTCTCAGCGAGGCGGCGGTCCGGGCGGTCCCGGGCGCGGCGGCCGCGGTGGCGGTCCGGGTGGTCCCGGCGGCCCCGGTGGCCGGGACCAGGGTCGAGGCGGGCCTCGGCGCGACCGGCGTCGCGACGAAGAGGAAGCGCCCGAGTTCATTGAGAAGGTCGTCTACATCAACCGTGTCGCCACGGTGGTGAAGGGCGGTCGCCGGTTCTCCTTCACCGCGATCGTGGTCGTGGGTGACGGGGCGGGCCGCGTGGGCTTCGGCATGGGCCGCGCCAACGAGGTGCCGGAGGCGATCCGCAAGGGCGGCGTCATTGCCCGTCGCACCATGTTCAAGGTGACGATGCGCGACACGACGATCTCGCACGACCTGCAGTCGCAGTTCAAGGCGTCGCGCGTGCTGATGCGCCCGGCCTCCCCCGGTACGGGGCTGATCGCCGGCGGCGCGGTGCGCGCGGTGATGGAGGCGGCGGGGATCAGCGACGTGCTGACCAAGACGCACGGCTCCACGAACCCGGTCAACGTCGTGCGCGCGACCATTGATGGTCTGCGCCGACTGCAGGACCCGCGGGCCGCGCGAGAGCGCCGGCTGGCGGTCGCTGCGGCGAACGCGTAGGACGCGGGAGGGGACGAGCATGGCCACGCTGCGCATCACCTGGGTCAAGTCCGGGATCGGCTACGCCAAGAACCAGAAGGACACGGTCCGCGCGCTGGGCCTGCGCCGGCTCAACCACACGGTGGAGCACGAGGACCGGCCGTCCATCCGCGGGATGATCCACAAGGTCCAGCACCTTGTCACCGTCGAGGAGGTCCGCTAGATGGACCAGCACACGCTCCGGCAGTCCGCCGGCGCCAAGCGCCCGAGCAAGCGTGTCGGCCGCGGTCCCGGCTCCGGCCAGGGCACCAGCGCCGGCCGCGGCCGCAAGGGTCAGCACAAGCGCGGCTCCGTCCGCCCCGGCTTCGAGGGCGGCCAGATCCCGCTGGTCCGGCGCGTCCCGCACCTGCGTGGCTTCAAGAACTTCACGCGCGTGGAGTTCCAGGCCGTGAACCTGGACACGCTGGCGGAGCGCTTCCCGGCGGGCGCCACCGTGGACGCGGAGGCGCTGGCCGCCGCGCGTCTGATCGATGACGTGGCCGCGCCGTACAAGGTGCTCAGCCGCGGCGCCATTGGCCACGCGCTGACCATCACCGCCCCGCGCATCTCGCAGGCGGCGAAGGACGCGATCACCGCCGCGGGCGGCTCCTTCACGGAGACCGCGCCGGCCGACCGCACTCCGCGTAACCGCGTGCACCGCCGGAAGGCCTCGGTCTAACCATGGCGTTCGCGACGACACCGAGCTCGACCGGTCGGCCTCGCCTGCTACAGGCGGCGATCGACGCGTCCAAGCTGCCGGAGGTGCGGAGCAAGCTGCTCTTCGTCTTCGGTGCGCTGCTCGTGTTCCGCTTCGTCGCGCACGTCCCGGTCCCGGGCGTGGACCCGGAGCAGCTGCGGCAGACGTTCGAGTCGAACGCGATCCTCGGCTTCCTCAACATCTTCTCGGGCGGCGCGCTGCAGAACCTGTCCGTCGCCGCGCTGGGCGTCTATCCGTACATCACGGCGACGATCGTGATGCAGCTCGCCACGCCGCTGATCCCGGCGCTCAAGCAGCTGAACGAGGAAGGCGAGGCCGGCCGCGAGAAGCTCCAGATGTACGGTCACTACCTGACCGTGCCGCTGGCGGTGTTCCAGGGCTACGCCCAGCTCACGCTGATCTCCCAGCTCGGCGGCGTCAGCGCCATCGGCTTCACGGACGGGCGTGCGCTCCCGACGATCGCGACGCTGTTCTCGCTGGTCGCGGGGACCATGTTCCTGGTGTGGCTGGGCGAGTTGATCTCCGAGCGCGGGATCGGCAACGGCATCTCGATCATCATCCTCGGCGGCATCGTGGCGCAGGTGCCCACGATCTTCGGGCAGGGTCTGCTCACCGGCGCGCAGGCGCTGGGCGGCGTGCTGCTGCTGGCGGTGATCGCGGTCGCGGTGGTGGCGCTGATCGTGGTGTTCCAGGAGGCGCAGCGCCGCATCCCCGTGCAGTACGCGCGGTCGCAGTTCCGAGGCGGCCGGCTGTACCGGCAGCAGGGGCAGTCGCACATCCCGCTGCGCGTGAACAGCGCGGGCATGATCCCGCTGATCTTCGCCACCTCGATCATGATCTTCCCGCCGCTGTTCGCGCAGTTCATGGCGCGGACGGTGGACGTGGGCTGGATCCGGAGCACGGCGTCGTTCTTCGAGACGATGCTGTCGCCGACGGGGCTCTTCTACTGGCTGGGGACGTTCATCCTGGTGGTGGGGTTCACGTTCTTCTACACGATGGTCGTGTTCGCGCAGCAGAACCTGGCGGAGAACCTGCAGCGGCAGGGCGGGTTCATCCCCGGCATCCGTCCGGGTCGCCCGACGAGCGAGTACATCACGCGGGTGCTGGTGCGGATCACGTGGGGCGGCGCGCTGTTCCTCGGCTTCGTCGCGGTGCTCCCGTACCTGGCGACGAGTCTGACGGACGTGCAGGCGCTGCAGATTAGCGCCGCCGGCCTGCTGATCGTTGTCGGTGTCGTCATCGACACCATGCGTCAGATCGAAGCGCAGATGATGATGCGCAACTACGAGGGGTTCATCTCCTGATGCGACTGATCCTTCTTGGGCTCCCGGGTGTCGGCAAGGGCACGCAGGCGAAGATCCTCGCCCAGCGCCAGGGCCTGCTCCACATCTCCACCGGCGACATGTTCCGCGAGGCGGCGGCCGCCGGCACGGAACTGGGCAAGAAGGCCCAGGAGTTCATGTCCGCCGGCGCGCTGGTCCCGGACGAGGTCACGATCGGTATGCTCCTGGAGCGCATCGCGAAGCCGGACGCCTCGAAGGGGCTGATGCTGGACGGCTTCCCGCGCACGATCCCGCAGGCGGAGGCGCTCGACCGTGCGCTGGCCGGGCAGGACGCGAAGATCGATGCGGTCCTGTACATCCAGGTGCCGGAGGAGGAGTTGGTCGCTCGTCTGACCGGCCGCTGGTCGTGCGGCAACTGCGGCGCGATCTACCACATGCAGACGAAGCCGCCGAAGGCCGCCGGCGTGTGCGACGAGTGCGGCGGGCAGCTCAGCCAGCGCGCGGACGACCAGCCGGACACCGTGAAGGCCCGGCTGGACACGAACCGCGCCTGGACGGAGGCGCTGGCGGAGTACTACGGCAACCAGGGGAAGCTGCAGGCCATTGATGGCACGGGCAGCCCGGACGACATCACAGCGCGCCTGGAGGCGGCGCTGGCGAAGGTGTCATAAGGGGCCTCGGGGGCGTACAATAGAATGTCTGTCGAGTTGAAGTCCGCCGCGGCGCTGGACGTGATGCGCGAATCCGGCCGCATCAACGCCCAGGTGCGTGCGCTGCTGATTGAAGCGGTGCGCCCCGGCGTCACGGGACTGGAGCTCGACCGGCTGGCGAAGCAGGCGATCGCGGAGCGGGGCGCGCAGCCCACGTTCGTGGGGTATGCACCGGGCGGGAAGCCGCCGTACCCCGGGGCGATCTGCTACTCGGTGAATGAACAGCTCGTCCATGGGATTCCCAATGGGCGGGCGCTGAAGGAGGGGGACATCGTCTCGATCGACCTCGGTGTGACCTTCGAAGGCTACGTGACCGACGCCGCCGTGACGGTCGGCGTTGGTGCTGTGTCCGCGGAGGCGCGGGAGTTGATGGAGACGACGGAGCGGTCGCTGTGGGCCGGCATCGAGGCGGCGCGGGTGGGCAACCGCCTGGGCGACATCTCGCATGCGATCGGCTCGTGCGCGGGTCGCTACGGCATCGTCCGCGGTTATGGCGGGCACGGTGTCGGGCGGCAGATGCACATGGAGCCGCACATCTCGAACTACGGTCGGCCCGGCACGGGCATCCGGCTGCAGGCCGGGATGGTGCTGGCGCTGGAGCCGATGTTCTCGGTGGGCGACCCGGAGACCGAAGAGACCAGCGACGAATGGACGGTCGTCATGAGCGACGGCCGGCTCTCGGCGCACTTTGAAGAGACGGTGGCCATCACCGGGGACGGCCCGGAGGTATTGACCCGCATCGCCTAGCGATGTGGGTATCACCATGGTTAGAGGACGACGACCTTCTCGCGGCGGCGGGGCCTCCGGCCCGCGCGAGCCGAAGGAGAAGAAAGAGGTCATTGAGGTCGAAGGGGTGATCCGCGAGGCGCGGCCCAACGCCATGTTCGATGTGGAACTGGCGAACGGGCACCACGTGCTGGCGGGGATCTCCGGCCGGATGCGGATGAACTACATCCGCATCCTCCTGGGTGACCGCGTGCTGGTGGAACTGAGCCCGTACGACCTGAGTCGTGGGCGCATCACGTACCGCTTCCGCTAAACGTCCTCGGACGGCGCGGGGTGGGTGGAAGCGAAGCAGGAGAGACGCCATGAAGGTGTCAGCATCAGTGAAGAAGCGCTGCGATAAGTGCCAGATCATCCGTCGGCACGGTCACGTCCGCGTGATCTGCGAGACGGCCAAGCACAAGCAGCGGCAAGGGTAGGGGCGCACCATGGCACGCATCGCCGGCGTCGACATTCCGAACGACAAGCAGGTCGCGTTCTCGTTGCCGTACATCTACGGCATCGGCCGGACGACGGCACTGCGTGTCTGCCAGCAGACGAACGTCAACCCGACCACGAAGGCGCGGGACCTGACGGATGACGAGGTCGCGCGTCTGCGCGCCGTCATTGAAGGGGAGCTGGTGGTGGAGGGTGACCTCCGCCGCGTGGTGCGCGGGAACATCCAGCGCCTGATCGAGATCAACTGCTACCGCGGTCAGCGCCACCGCCGGGGTCTCCCCGTCCGCGGTCAGCGCACCAAGACGAACGCGCGCACGCGGCGCGGCGTCCGTCGGACGGTGGCGGGCAAGAAGAAGGCTACGAAGTAGTAGCGGGCGGCAGCGGGACGGCGTGGCGGCACGCGGTCCACGAAGTAGGGACGAATCCGGATGGGTCGAGCACGACAGCAGGCTGCGGCCACGCGAGCACGACGACGCGAGCGGAAGAACATTCCTCGCGGTCGCGCCTTCGTGACCTCCACGTTCAACAACACCATCGTCACGATCACGGACCCGAACGGGAACGTGGTCGCCTGGGGCTCCGGCGGCGTCGTCGGGTTCAAGGGCTCCCGCAAGAGCACGCCGTACGCGGCGCAGCTCTCCGCGGAGAAGGCCGCCCAGGTGGCGATGGAGAACGGCATGCGCGAGGTGGACGTCTCGGTCAAGGGCCCCGGCCCCGGCCGTGAGGCGGCCGTGCGCGCGCTGTCCTCCGCGGGCCTGCGCGTCACCGCGATCCGCGACGTCACACCCATCCCGCACAACGGCTGCCGCTCGCGCCGCCGCCCCCGGAACTAGGAGGACAGATGGCACGCTACATCGGTCCGAAGTGTCGAAAGTGCCGCCGCTACGGAGCCTCGCTCTGCGGCACGGCGAAGTGCGCGCTGCTGCGGCGTCCCAACCCGCCCGGCCCGCGTGCGCTGCGCCGCCGCAAGATCTCCGACCGCGGCCAGCAGTTGATCGAGAAGCAGAAGGTGCGCTTCGCGTACGGGATCATGGAGTCGCAGTTCCAGCGCTACTACAAGCGCGCTGCGGCCCGCCCCGGCGTCACGGGCAACAACCTGATGCAGCAGCTGGAAGAGCGGCTGGACAACGTGGTCTACCGCGCCGGCTTCGGCCGCACGCGGGCGCAGGCCCGCCAGTTGGTGAACCACGGCCTGATCGCCGTGGACGGCCGCAAGCTCAGCATCCCGAGCGCGCGCGTGAAGGTGGGCCAGGAGATCTCCCTGACCGCCCGCGGCGCCCGCAGCGAGTACGGCAAAATCCTCGCCGAGGAGATCCGCAGCCGTGACGTGCCGGGCTGGCTGGAGATCGACCGCGCCGCGCTGAAGGCGCGCGTGGCCACGGTCCCGGGCCCCGGCGACTGGGAAGCGCATTTCAACCCGAACGCCGTCGTCGAGTACTACTCGCGATAAGCGTCCGCTCCGGAACACACTCGTCGGTCCCGTGCCCGGGATCACCAGACGAGGGGGGTGACTTTGGCCGATCTACTGCTGCCTGAGATCCGAGTCGAAGCCGAGGAGGCGGAGTACGTCCACCTCGTGGCGGAGCCGCTCGAGCCGGGCTTCGGCACCACGCTGGGCAACGCCCTGCGTCGCGTCCTGCTGTCCTCGCTCCCGGGCGCGGCGATCACGTCCGTGCGCATTGAGGGCGTGGACCACGAGTTCTCCACCGTGCCGGGCATGAAGGAGGACGTGACGGAGTTCCTCCTCAACCTGAAGGAAGTCCGCCTGCGCGCCTTCGCCGACCGCCCCGCGCGCCTCTTCCTGGAGGTGTCGGGCGACGGTGAGATCACCGCCGGCCAGATCCAGGCGACCGCCGACTACGAGGTGGTGAACCCGGACCAGCACCTGGCCACGCTGGACGGCAAGGACGCCAGCCTCATCGTGGACCTCAACGTGGAGACGGGGCGCGGCTACCTGCCGGCGACCGTGTCCGAGGGCCTGCCGATCGGCGTGATCCCGGTGGACGCGCTGTTCACGCCGGTGCGCCGCGTCAACTACCGCGTGTCCAACACGCGCGTGGGCCAGGCCACCAACTACGACCGCCTGGACCTGGAGGTCTGGACGGACGGCACCGTGGACGGGCAGACCGCCGTGTCCATGGCCGCGGAGTTGGTGCGCGAGCAGATGTACCCGTTCCAGCTCCTGGGCCGCCCGGAGGCCGCGGAGGAGCCGGTGCGCGCGCAGGAGACGCAGCCGTTCGAGGGCTACGACATGCCCATTGAGCAGCTGGACCTCTCCGTCCGCGCCTACAACTGCCTGAAGCGCTCCGGCCTGATGACCGTGGGCGCCGTCCTGGAGAAGTCGGAGGAGGAGCTGCTGGCCCTCCGCAACTTCGGCGAGAAGTCCTACTTCGAACTCAAGGAGAAGCTGGTGACCTCCGGGTTCCCCGCGCCGCGCGTCGAATCGCGTCGCGCTGCGGGTGACGCGGACATCGCACCGGCCGCCACCGCCGCCGCCCCGATGCGCGAAGACCCGGAGGTGGGCGCCCTGGGCGCCGCCCTCATGGAAGCGCTGAAGGAAGCCGGCCGGGACAAGGAATAAGGGAGACCCCGCCGATGCGACACGCGAAGGCCGGCCGCCGCTTTGACATGCCGACGTCTCAGCGTCAGCACATGTTCCGCACGATCACGCAGGCCGTGATCCGCGGTGGTGGTGTGATGACCACCCAGGCGCGCGCCAAGGAAGTCCAGCCGATGGTGGACAAGATGATCACCCTGGGCAAGGCGAACACGGTGCACGCCCGCCGCCAGGCCTTCCAGGTCCTGAACGACCTGGACCTGGTGAAGCGCCTCTTTGACGAGGTGGCCCCGAAGTACGCGACGCGCCCCGGCGGGTACACCCGCGTGGTGAAGCTGGGCCAGCGCAAGGGCGACGCCTCGCTCGTGGCGCGGCTGGAGCTCGTCTAACTTCGAGATGGACGGGGGGCAGCCGGTCCGGCGGATCGCGCTGCTCCTGGAGTATGACGGCACGGCGTTCGCGGGCAGCCAGTGGCAGTCCAGCGCACGCACCGTGCAGGAGGTGCTGGAGGCAGCCCTCCGGGAGTTCACCGGCGAAGGCGGCGATGCGGGACACCCCGTCTCGTTCGCCGGCCGGACGGACTCCGGGGTGCACGCATCGGGCCAGGTGGCGGCGCTGAGCACACAGACTCGGCACAGCCCCGCCACCTGCCGCGATGCACTGAACCACTTCCTCCCGGAGGACGTGGTGGTGCGGGCGGTGGCGGAGGTCGCGGTCACGTTCGACCCTCGGCGGGACGCCGAGGCGCGGCGGTACCGCTACCGGATCGAGGACGGCCGGGGACGGTCGCCGCTGCGGCGGCGGCAGGCCTGGCAGGTGGAGTGGTCGCTGGACCACGAAGCCATGGCGGCGGCGATGGCGCTGCTGCCGCGGGAGACGCGGGACTGGGCGGCCTTCGGTGGCCCCGTCCCGGACGGCTACCCGACCCGGCGGACGCTGCTCCACGCGAGCGTGGAGCGGGACGGGCCGGCCGGGGAGTGGGGTTCCGGCGTGGAGGTGGTGATGGAGGCTGACGGCTTCCTCCCCCACCAGGTGCGCCGGACGATCGGTGCGCTGCAGCGCGTGGGTTCGGGACGGCTCGACCCCCACGAGTTCGCGGCGATGGTGGACGGCCCCCCGGCAAGCGCCGGACCGGCCGCGCCACCGCAGGGGCTGACGCTGGTCGCCGTGCGGTATCCGCCGGGGACCGTGGACTGGAACTGGAACCCGGGCGACCGGAACCCGACTGGGGAACGATAGATGACGACGAAGACCTTCCGCCTGAGCGGCAACAACATGAGCCGCAAGTGGCTCGTGATCGACGCCGCCGGGCGCCCGCTGGGCCGTGTGGCGAGCGAGGCGGCGCAGATCCTCCTCGGCAAGCACAAGCCGACGTACGAGCCGCACCTGGCGATGGGCGACTACGTCGTCATCATCAACGCCGCGAAGGTGGAGCTCACCGGTGAGAAGACCCGTCAGAAGGTCTACTACCGGCACTCGGGCTACCCGGGCGGCCTGAAGGAGCGCTCCTACATCGAGCAGATGGAGCGCGACCCGAACCGCGTGGTGGAGAAGGCGGTGAAGGGCATGCTCCCGCACAACGTGCGCGGCCGCGAGCTCTTCCGCCACCTGAAGGTCTACAGCGGTGCGGAGCACCCGCACGAGGCGCAGCTGCGCGCCGGCACGGGCAGCCGCGCCCGCAAGGCGGCCACGACGAAGGACGTTGGGGAGTAACCGATGACCACCGAGCGCTACCACTACGGGCTGGGCCGGCGGAAGACCGCCGTCGCGCGTGTCCGCCTCTACCCCGGCAACGGGAACGTGATCATCAACGGCAAGCCGGTGGAGGACGTCATCCCGCGCGGCTCCTCGCGCCAGGAGATGCTCCGCCCGCTCGCCGTCACGGAGCGCCTGAACGCGTTCAACGTGCAGGTGAAGGTGGAGGGCGGCGGCATTGAGGGCTGGGCCGGCGCGATCCGCCACGGCATCGCCCGCGCGCTCGTCGTCGCGGACGAGGGCAACCGCCGCGTCCTGCGCCAGTTCGGCCTGCTCACGCGCGACCCGCGCGTGAAGGAGCGCAAGAAGCCCGGTCTGAAGCGCGCCCGCAAGGCGCCGCAGTTCACGAAGCGCTAGTCGCCTTCGCGACCGCCTCTCTCAGCGAACGCCGAGACGAACGGCCCCGCCTCACCGCGGGGCCGTTCCGTTGTGCCGAGGCCGAGCACCGGAGATGCCAACGTCGAGGCCCGTCGAGGCCCGTCGAGGCCCGTCGAGGCCCGTCGAGGCCCGTCGAGGCCCGTCGAGGCCCGTCGAGGCCCGTCGAGGCCCGTCGAGGCCCGTCGAGGCCCGTCGAGGCCCGTCGAGGCCCGTCGAGGCCCGT
>JBFWQJ010000031.1:9741-16315 GCA_050249515.1 Dehalococcoidia bacterium
GGCCCGTCGAGGCCCGTCGAGGCCCGTCGAGGCCCGTCGAGGCCCGTCGAGGCCCGTCGAGGCCCGTCGAGGCCCGTCGAGGCCCGTCGAGGCCCGTCGAGGCCCGTCGAGGCCCGTCGAGGCCCGTGAGGATCAGACGTGGGCGGCCCACCCCTGCCCCTCCCGGCGCGGGAGGGGTCTGAAATCAGAGGAGGGTGTGAGGAGCTGCGCCCCTCACACTCCCGGCCGATCGGCGCAACCGAAGAACCCCGTCGACCGCGCGCGTCCCGGGCGATCCGCGTGCGAAGATGCGCGCGATGCTGACCACGGTGCTCTTCGACCTGGACGACACGCTGACGGACGCGGCGCACTTCGGCGCGTCCACGCTGGTGCGCGCCGCCGAGGAGCGCGGGCACGCGCTGAGCGTGCCGGAGATCCAGCAGTACCCCGGCGTCGCGTACCTGCCGCTGGTGCAGCAGCTCCTCGGCGTGCCGGGGCACGAGGCGGCGGCGATCTACGCGCGCTACGTGGCGCTGTACCGCGACACGATGCACGAACTCCGCGCGCAGTCGGGGGCGACGGAGTTGCTGCGGGCGCTAGCAGAGCGCGGCGTGCGCATGGCGCTGGTCACGAACAAGCTCGAGGCGCTCGCGCGCGAGATCGTGGACGCACAGAGGTGGAGCTCGTACCTCCCGGCGATCGTCGGCGTGGACTCGAGCCCGTACCGGAAGCCCGACCCGGCGTTGGTGCGCCATGCGCTCGAGGTGCTCGGGGGCGTGTCCACCGAAGCGGCAGCGGTGGGCGACTCCGTGGACGACATGGCGGGCGCGAGCGGCGCGGGCGTCCCGCTGGTGCTCGGCATGCTGGTCACCACGCCGGCGGAGCGGCTGCGCGCCGCCGGGGCGACACACCTGTGCGCGGATCTGCACGAGGCGCGAGCGCTGCTGCTGGAGCGGGCGAGCGCGTAGTCGCGCACGCCGCGCCGGCGGCGGGCTACTCCTCCGCCATGCGCTCCTTCAGCAGGTCGATCACCTCGACGGGAGTCGGGTCGGCGCCCTGCAGCAGCGCGAGGTAGTACGACGTCCACGAGGCGAAGGTGGTGGCGCGCACGATCGCCTCGAGGGGGCTCGCGCCGCCGACGTCCACGAGCTGCGCGCGGGCGTGGACGTCCAGCAGCAGCTGGTACGACTCCGCGGCGCGCCGCCGGTTGCGCGGATGCGCGGCGGGCGTGTCGAGGATGATCGGGGCGATCGCGTGCGGCATGCCGCCGGGGCTGCCGAGCGACTGCAGCATGTTGTGGTCGAACTCCGGCAGCGCCGTGGCGAACGCCCACTGCTTCGCGTTCTCGCTCACCTCCGCGGCGAAGCGCTGCGCGGCGACGCCGAGGAAGTCCGTGCCGATGATCACCGGGAGGCGCTTGCCGAAGAGGATCGCCGCCTGCTTCGCCTCGTTCGGCGTGGTGGCGATGCCGTAGCGCGCCGTCGCGTCGGCGATGCCGGCGAGGGCGGCCTCCACCTCCGCGTCCGTCACGGCGATCGCGTGCAGGCGGCCGAGGACGGCGAGCAGCGTGAACAGGCTGTAGCCCAGCGCGGTGCGGGGCGGGCCGTCCCAGGCATAGGTGATCAGCGGCACCCCGCGCTCCGCCGCGAGCGCGCCGAGGCGCCCGCCCGTCGTCATGGCCAGGCGCATCCCGGGCGCGTCCAGCGTGGCGGAGAACGCCTCGATCACCTCCTCGGTGTTGCCGGAGAAGGAGCAGGCGACGACGAGCGTGTCCGCGTCCACGCGTGGGGCGCGGTAGTTCCGCACCACCTCCACGGGGATGCCGCCGGACAGCCCGGCGAGCGCGGCCACGATGTCCCCGCCGGCCGCGGACCCGCCGAGGCCGAGGAGCACGATGCGGGAGGGAGTGTGGAACGCGGGCGGCAGCGGCGACGACCGGCCCAGCGCCCACGCCTGCCTCGACTGGTCCGGGAGCGCCTCCAGCAGCGCGTGGAAGCGCGAGCCGTCGACCTTCGCGATCACCGCGTCGATCATCGCGGGCGCGAGGACCGAGGTTTCGTCGACGCCGGGTGCGTTGGTCACAGCGTGACCCCGGCGATCTCCTGGCCGGCCGCCAACGCCTCCTGCACCAGCTCGGCGCTGGGCATCTCGGCGTAGATACGCAGCAGCGGCTCCGTGCCGGAGAAGCGCATCAGCAGCCATCAGCCGCCCTCCAGGTGGAAGCGATAGCCGTCCACGGTGTCGCGCGACTCCACGCGCAGGCCCGCGATCGTCGCCGGGGTGCTGGACCGGACGCGCGCCTCGATGGCGTCCTTCTCCTCCGTGCGGACGGTGATGTCCACGCGGTCGTACTCGTGCGGGCCGACCTTCTCGTAGAGCTCGGCGAGCAGCTCGGAGGGGCGCTTCCCGGTCTTCGCCATGAAGTCGAGGATGCACAGCGCGGAGAGCAGGCCGTCGCGCTCCGGGACGTGGCCGCGGAAGGCGTAGCCGCCGGACTCCTCGCCCGCGATCATCCCGTCCGACTCCGTCATGCGCGGGCCGAGGAACTTGAAGCCGACCGGCGTCTCGTAGACCGGGCAGTCGTATAGCTCGCCCAGCCGGTCCACCATCTTCGTCATGGTGACGGAACGGACGATCGGGCCGCGCTCCCCGCGCACCTCCAGGAAGTAGTAGACGAGGAGCGCGAAGGTCTGGAGCTGGGTGATGAAGCGCCCGTGCTCATCGATCAGGCCGAAGCGGTCGCCGTCGCCGTCCGTGGACAGGCCCACGTCATAGCCGCCGTCCGCGATCATCGCCATCGCCTCGCCGAGGTTGGAGGCGATCGGCTCGGGGGCGCGGATGCCGGGGAACGCGGGGTTCCGCTCGCCGTGGATTTCCGTGACGTGCGTCGCGCCGTCCGCCAGCGTCCGCGCGATCCAGCCCTGCGCGGCCCCGAACATGGAGTCGATGAGCACGCTGAAGCCGGCGTCCCGGATCGCCTCGATGTCCACGAACGCGGCGATCGCCTTCAGGTACGCGTTGCGCACGTCGATGCGCTCCACGGTGCCCTGCGCCTCCGCCTCGCCCAGGGCGACGTAGGCGACGCGGCCGCTGGCGGCGATGCCCGGGATCGCGTTCTCGATCATCGCGGTGACCTCAGGCGGGGCGGAGCCACCGAAGTGCGGCTTCACCTTGAAGCCGTTCCATCGCGCGGGGTTGTGGCTGGCGGTGATCATCACGCCGCCGCCCGCGTGGCGCTCCCGCACGGTGTAGGACAGCGCCGGCGTGGGGAGGAAGGTGGAGGACAGCGCGACCTTGATGTCGTTGGCCGCCATCACCTCGGCGACGGCGGCGGCGAAGGAGCCGGAGAGGAAGCGGGTGTCGTAGCCCACGACCACGCCGTCGCCGTCGCGCTGGTCGCGCTTCATCCATTCGGCTGTCGCCTGAGCGACCAGCCGGACGTTCTCGAACGTGAAGTCGTCCGCAATGACGGCCCGCCAGCCGTCCGTGCCGAAGCGGATGTCAGTCACCGCGCACCTCCGCGGCGACCCGGGTCGCCGGTTCCACGGCCGCGCCCTGTAGGCGCGCACCTGGCGCGACGACCGCCTCGTGCGCGATCACGGAGTCGATGACCTCCGCGTCCGCACCGATGACGGCGCCGCTCGCGATCGTTGATCCGCGCACCATTGCGCGCGCTTCGATGCTCACGTTGTCCCATAGCACGCTGCTCGCGACGGTCGCGCCTGCGGCGATCGTGCAGCGGTCCCCGATCACCGCGGGCCCCTCCACCGTGGCGTCCGGCGCGACGAGCGCCTCCGCGCCGCGCAGTACGCCGCCCGTCGGTGGCGGGTCGGGGAGCCGCGCGGGCACCGCGCCCCGCACGAGGTCGAGGTTCGCGCGCAGCAGCGCGCCGGGGTTGCCGATGTCCGCCCAGTAGCCCGTGTGCGTGTAGCCGAAGACCGGCCGGCGCTGCGCGCAGACCGTGGGGAACAGTTCGTCCTCCACGCGGTTGAAGCGCGTGGCGTCCATGTCCGCCAGCAGGGAGGGCTCGAAGAGCCACGCGCCGGAGTTCGCGTAGTGCGACGGGGCCTCCTCGCGCGGGGGCTTCTCCACGAAGCGGCGGATGCGGCCGGTCTCGTCCAGGTCCGCCACCCCGAAGGCGGACGGGTCGGGCACCTCGTACAGGGAGATGGAGAGCTCCGCCCCCCGCGCGCGGTGCGCCGCGAGCATGGCGGAGAGGTCCAGGTCGGTCAGGATGTCGCCGTTGCAGACGAGGAACGTCTCGTCCCAGCCGGCGGCGATGCCGGCGATCGCGCCCCCGGAGCCGAGCGGAGTGTCCTCGTACGCATAGTCGAGCGCGAGTCCCAGGCGCTCGCCACGGCCGAAGGCGCGCTGGATCGCCTCGGCGCGGAGGGTGAGGGCGAGCGTGATCTCGCCGAAGCCGTGGTCGCGCAGGTGGAGCAGCAGGTGGTCGAGGAGAGGGCGGTTCAGGAGCGGCACCAGCGGCTTCGGGGTACGGAAGGTCAGCGGACGCATCCGCGTACCCTCGCCGCCGGCCAGCACGATTGCTCGCATGTGCCGATCCTACGCGGGCCCCTCGCCCCCGTCCAAGACGGACGTGCGACGAGGGGCCGCGAGTGGTGCCGGGGCTAGGAGAGGCCGGCGGCCTTGCGGAGCGCGTCCGCGACGTCCACGCGCTCCCACGGCAGGTCCACGTCCGTCCGGCCGAAGTGGCCGTAGGCGGCCGTCTGCCGGTAGATCGGGGCGCGCAGGCCCAGCCGCTCCACGATCGCCGCCGGACGCAGGTCGAAGTGCGCCTCGATGAGCCGGCCCAGCTCCTGCTCGTCGATCTTCGCGGTGCCGAACGTCTCGAACGCGATCGAGGTCGGGTGCGCGACGCCGATGGCGTACGACACCTGCAGCTCGAAGCGGTCCGCGAGGCCGGCCGCGACCACGTTCTTGGCCACGTGGCGGGCGGCGTACGCGGCGGAGCGGTCCACCTTCGAGGGGTCCTTGCCGCTGAAGGCGCCGCCGCCGTGGCGGGCGACGCCACCGTACGTGTCCACGATGATCTTGCGGCCGGTGAGGCCGGCGTCACCCATGGGGCCGCCCACGACGAAGCGCCCGGTGGGGTTCACGAAGATCTTCGTGTCGTCGTCCATCAGCTCGGCCGGGCAGATCTCGCGGATCACGAGCTGCTCGACCGCCTTGCGGAGCTCCGCCTCCGGCACCTCCGGCGCGTGCTGCGTGGAGATCACGACCGCCTCAATGCGGCGGGGGACGCCGTAGGCGTACTCCACCGTCACCTGCGACTTGCCGTCCGGGCGCAGCCACGGGAGCGTGCCGTCCTTGCGCAACTCCGTCAGGCGCCGCACGAGGCGGTGCGAGAGCGCGATGGTGAGGGGCATGAACTCCGGCGTCTCGTTGCAGGCGAAGCCGATCATCATGCCCTGGTCGCCGGCGCCGGCCAGGTCGTACGGGTCCACCTCGCCGGCGCGCTCACGCGCCTCCAGCGCGGTGTTCACGCCCTGGGCAATGTCCGGGGACTGGCCCTTGATGGAGACAAGGACGCCACAGGTCTGCGAGTCGAAGCCCGCGTCGCTGCTGTTGTAGCCGATCTCGGCGACCGTCTTGCGGACGATCTCCTCCAGGTTCACGTACGACTCGGTCGTGACCTCGCCGAAGACCCAGATCGAGCCGGTGGTCGTCGCGGTCTCGCAGGCGACGCGCGACTTCGGGTCGGCGGCGAGCATGGCGTCCAGGACGGCGTCCGAGATCGCGTCGCACATCTTGTCCGGGTGGCCTTCAGTCACCGACTCGCTGGTGAACATCAGCGAGGGGTTGCTCATGAACGAGGTGGTCAATCGGTCCTCCAACGTCTCCGCGTGGCTGTCCCCGTCAGCGGTCGAGAGATGCTTACTCGGTGCCCAGTTCCCACGAGTTCAGGTATCGCTCCTGCTCCTCCGTGAGGGTGTCGATCTGCACGCCCATCGCCTCCAGCTTGAGGCGGGCGATCTCGTCGTCGATCAGCTTCGGCACGTCGTAGACGGCCTTCTCCAGCGAGGCGTGGTTCTGGACCATGTACTCCGCGCACAGCGCCTGGTTCGCGAACGACATGTCCATGACGGACGCCGGGTGCCCCTCGGCCGCGCCGAGGTTCACCAGGCGGCCCTCCGCCAGCACGACGATCGTGCGGCCGTCCGTGAGGTGGTACTCCTCCACGAACGGGCGGAGGTCCTTCTTGCCCTCGGACATCTCGTTGAGGGCCTTCAGGTTGATCTCCGCGTCGAAGTGGCCGGAGTTCGCGAGGACGGCGCCGCTCTTCATCTTCTCGAAGGAGCCGCGGTCCAGCACGTTCACGTCGCCGGTCACGGTGACGAAGAGGTCACCGACGGGCGCGGCCTGCTCGATGGGCATGACGCGGAAGCCGTCCATGACGGCCTCCAGCGCGCGGAGCGGGTCCACCTCGGTGACGATGACCTGCGCGCCCAGGCCGCGGGCGCGCATGGCGACGCCCTTGCCGCACCAGCCGTAGCCGCAGACGACGAAGTTCTTGCCGGCGAGCAGGATGTTGGTGGCGCGGGTGATGCCGTCCAGCGTGGACTGGCCGGTGCCG
>JBFWQJ010000032.1:0-16200 GCA_050249515.1 Dehalococcoidia bacterium
CGCTCCATGTTCAGGACGTAGTGCGGGATGCCGATGCGCTGCGCCGCCGCGCGCGCGTCCCCGACGTCCTCGATGCCGCAGCAGGTGCGGCCGGAGCGCAGCGCGCCCTCGTCCGCCTCCGTGTAGAGGCGCATGGTCACGCCGATGACGTCATAGCCCTGCTGGTGCAGCAGCGCGGCGGCCACGGCGGAGTCGACGCCGCCGGACATCGCGACCAGGACACGCTCAGCCATGCGGGACTCCTCGTGCCCGTCAAGTGTAACGCGGCGCACCGCCGGGGCCCGGGCGGCACCCGGTATACTCGGGACACGCGCCCAGCCGGCGCGCCGTATCGCGATCAGCCTCGGAGGCACCGCTGGAAACCACCGCGCAGTCGCTCGAACTCGCCCACGAACTCGTCGACGCCCTCGTCGACCGGCAGGCCGCGGATGTGGTGCTGCTGGACCTGACGCAGTTGAGCGCGTTCGCGGACTACTTCGTCATCGGCACGGTGGACAACATCCGGCAGGCGCGCGCGATCGTGGACGTGCTGGGCGACAAGCTGAAGGAGCACGGCCGCAAGCTCCAGTTCGAAGGCGACCCGGAGAGCGGCTGGATCCTCATCGACGCCGGCCGAGGCGTCTTCGTCCACCTCTTCTCGCTGGAAGCCCGCGCCTACTACAACCTCGAGGGCCTGTGGTCGAAGGCGCAGGAGGTCGTGCGCATCCAGTAGCGCGCGCGGCTTCGGGGTGTCGAGGTGATGAGCACCGCGGCCCACCCCCTGCCCCCTCCCGGCGCGGGAGGGGGGATAACAGCGAGGGCTTCGCCCTCGCGCTCCCGCGAGACGCGACGGCGTGCGGCCGCGAGTCCGCCTCGATTCACCACGTAGCCACGCTTCGCGAGCAGCGCGTCGATCGCTGATCTGGCGCCTGCGCCTCGTCGCCACCGCGCGAGCAGACCCCGGCGCAGCACGGCCGCGAGCCGATCGATGATCCGTCGCGGGGTGCTCGAAGGGGCGAAGCCCCTTCGGATCTCAACCCCTCCCGCGCCGGGAGGGGCAGGGGTGGGCCGCCCCGCGCAGCCTCCGCCTCCCCGCACACAGCGACGCCCCCGGCAACCTCGTGCGCGTCACGCGAGACGCACGAGGCCGGCGGGGGCGTGGTGTGATGCGCGGAGCGCGCGAGGGCTACTCGAAGACCCAGCCGTCCACGTCGCGCTTCCAGTCCAGGACGGGCTGGCCGCGGAACCAGATCTCCACCTCGCGCGCGGCGTCGTCCGTGTTCGCGGAGCCGTGCACCAGGTTGCGGCCGATCTCCAGGCCGAAGTCGTGGCGGATCGTGCCGGGGGCGGCCTCCACCGGCTTCGTCGCGCCCATCGTCTGGCGGCAGGCGGCGACGGCGTTCGTGCCCTCGAAGACGGCGGCGATGATCGGGCAGGCGGTGATGTAGTTGATCAGGCCGTCGTAGAACGGCTTGCCCACGTGCTCCGCGTAGTGCTCCGCGGCCAGCTCACGGTCGGCGTGCACGAGGCGGAGCGCGGCGAGCTTCAGGCCGCGGCGCTCAAAGCGCTGCAGGATCTCGAACGCCAGCCCGCGCTGCATCGCGTCCGGCTTGATCAGGATCAGGGTGCGTTCCATCGGTCCTCCACACGCCGCCGCGGCGGCTCGTCTTGCTGCTGTTGCTGTCCGCCGGGGCGGCCCGGCTCACGCCTCGCGCGGCCCCAGGTCACGCGCCCGCGTGATCGAGGGCGGGCGCAGGTAGAGCGCGTCCACCAGCGCCGGGTCGCCGTACGCCTGTCGCGCGCGCGCGACGCGCACCAGGGCAGCCGCCCGCCCGCCACCGGCCGGGCCGGCCTCCGGGGCGCCGGATTCAGTGTCGCCTCTGCGCCCGATAGCGTCTCGCAGTGCGTCCGTCACCTCGCCGCACCAGACCGCGCCGGCGGGCGCATCGCGCAAGAGGTCCTCCAGCGTGGACAGGCGGGGCTCAACGACCGCGCGCGGCGCGGCGTCCGCACCGTCGAGGGCGTACGCACCCCAGGCGATGCCGGAGCGGCCCGCCTCGTGCACGGCGATCACGGTGCTGCCCGCGGGGAGCGTGCCCGCGTACGTCGCGGCGTCCGCCTCGAACCGGCCGATGCCGGCGAGCGGGACGTCCAGCGCGAGCGCGAGGCCCTGCGCGGTGGCGAGGCCGGTGCGGACCGCGCCGTACTGGCCGGGGCCGGTGACCACGGCGATCGAGGCGATCTGCCCACGCGTCGCGCCGGCGTCCTCGAGCAGCGCGTCGAGCTGCGCGAGCAGTTCCTTCGACATCGTGCTGTCCACGCGCCACGCGCGCGCCGCGATCACCTCGTCCCCGCGCAGCAGTGCGAGCGACGCGAGGTCCGCCGCCGTGTCGATGCCGAGGTCGAGGCCCTCCGCCGCCGGATCAGCCACGCGCGCCCAGCCCGTCCAGCACGCGCTCGTAGCGCGCGCCGCTGGCGACGATCGTGATCTGGCGTTCCTTCGGCTTGCCCTCGATCGGGTCGATCACGATCAGCAGGTGCTCCGCGGGGAGCACCTCCAGGCCGCGCTCCGGCCATTCGATGAGCAGGACACCGTCGCGGGCCTGGTCGTCCAGGTGGAGGTCCTCCACCTCCTCCGGCTCCGTGAGGCGATAGAGGTCGGCGTGGTAGAGGCGGGTGGCGCCCTCGTGCAGCACGCAGAGCACGAAGGTCGGGCTGCTGACCGTGCTCTCCACCTTCAGCCCCGCGCCGATGCCCTGCGCGAGCGCGGTCTTGCCCGCGCCCAGCGGGCCCTGCAGCAGCACCACGTCGCCCGGTCGCAGCAGGCGCGCGAGGCGGCGGCCGAGGGCGCGCGTCTGCGCGACCCCCGTGCTGTGCAGCCGGCTGCGGTTGGCGGTGCTCATGCGTCTCCCCGGTCCCCTTCACCTGAGTCGCGCGTCTGGTCCCACCCGCGCCGAGGCGGCTCGTAGCGCGTGCCGTCCTCGGCCCACGCCACCACCTCGCCCGGATGCTCTGCGACCACGCGGCCGATCAGCGTCACCGGCAGCGTGGGCGTGTCCAGCGCCATCAGCGCATCGCGCTCGCCGGCGAGCAGCAGCTCGAAGTCCTCGCCCCCACCGAGCGCGAGGTCGAGCGCGGCCTGCGCGCCGAGCAACTCCGCCGCGGCCGGGTGCACGGGCACCTGCGCCAGCGCGACCTCGATGCCCACACCGGAACGTTGCGCGATGTGCCCCAGATCCTGCAACAGCCCGTCCGAACAGTCGATCCCGCAGCGCACGCCCCGAGCGGCTGCCGCGCGTCCGAGCGCGACGCGTCCCACCGGACGCCGATGTGCGCGTACCAGCCCCGCCGCGCGCGGATCGTCTCCGCGACCCTCTTCGATCAGCGCGAGCCCGGCTGCGGCCGCGCCGATGGCGCCCGACACGGCGATGCGGTCGCCGGGGCGCGCGGCGTCGCGGCGGAGCAGCGCGGGCGACTCGCCGGGGTGCGCGGTGACGCGGCCGTACGCCGCGATCGACAGGCCGGTCGTGCTCGACCGCACGATGTCGCCGCCGGCGACGCGCACGCCCATGTCCAGGCAGGCCGCGCCGATGCCGCGCGCGAGCGCGTCGATGTCATCGACGGTCACGTCCGGACCGAGCAGCGTGGCGACCAGGAGGTACTGCGGCTCCGCACCCATCGCGGCGAGGTCGGAGACGTTCGCGGCGACGGCACGCCAGCCCACGTCCTCGAAGCTCATCGTGTCGCGGCGGAAGTGGTTGCCCTCGACGAGCGCATCGATCGTCGCGACGGCGAGGCCATCGCTCGTCGTCCACGCCGCCGCGTCGTCGCCGGGCGGGACGACGATGTCGCGCGCCGCCGCCTCGCCGAGGTGCGCCACGATGCGGTCGATCAGCCGGAACTCGCCGAGCGGCGCGCCCGGCTGATCGCTCGCCAAGCCGCTGCTACTCCTCGGCGGTGACGTCCGGGCCCACGGCCAGGTCGACGCGGGCGACGGAGGCGACCGTGTCGTCGTCGTCCACGTTCATCACCTGCACGCCCTGCGTGCCGCGTCCCTGCTGGCTGATGGAGCCGGCCGAGGTGCGCATGACGATGCCGTTCTTGGACACGACGACCAGCTCGTGGTCGGGACTCACGGCGCTGGCCACGGTCAGCGGGCCGCTGCGCGCGGTCACGCGGAACGTGAGGACGCCGTTGCCGCCGCGGCCCTTGCTCGGGTACTCCTCGATCGGCGTGCGCTTGCCCACGCCGCGCTCGGAGACGACCAGCAGGTCCTCGCCGTCCTCGCTGTTCACCATCGTGATCACGCGGGCGTCGCCGCGCAGGTTGATGCCGCGCACGCCACCGGAGGCGCGCGAGGCGACACGCAGCGAGCCGATGTTGAAGCGCATCGCCTGCCCGTCGCTGCTGACGAGGATCGCGTCGCTCGTCTCCGCGCCCGGGCGCGCCGAGATCAGTCGGTCGCCGTCATCGAGCCGCATCGCGATCAGGCCCGCGCGGCGCACGGACTCGAACTGGTCGAGCGGCGTGCGCTTCACGATGCCCAGCTCCGTGGCGAGGATCATGGAGTCGCGGGTGAAGTCCGTGACCACCACAACGGCGGTCACGCGGTCCTCCTGGTCCATCTCGACGAGGTTCACCACGGGGATGCCGCGCGCCTGGCGGGAGCCCTCCGGGATCTCGTAGCCACGGACGGAGTAGACCTTGCCCTGCGCGGTGAACAGGAGGATCGCGTCGTGCGTGTCGCAGACCTGCAGGTGACGGACGGCGTCTTCCTCGCGGATTGTCTGCCCGGTCACGCCGCGACCACCGCGCCGCTGCACGCGGTACGCGGTCAGCGGGACGCGCTTGATGTAGCCGCGGTCGGAGACGGTGACGACGACCTGCTGGTGCGCGACGAGGTCCTCTTCCGAGATGTCCTCCACCGCCTGCGGGAAGACCTGCGTGCGGCGGGCGTCGCCGTACTTCGTCTTCAGCTCCGTGCAGTCGTCCTTGATCAGCCCGTCGATCTTCTCGGGGTGCGCCAGCAGGTCCTCGAGGTAGGCGATGAACTCCATGAGCTCGCCGTGCTCGGTGTGGATGCGCTCCGACTCCAGCTGCGCCAGCCGGCGGAGCTGCATGTCCAGCACGGCCTGCGCCTGCCGGTCCGACAGGCCGAGGATCACCGGCGCGGCCGGCTGCCCCTGCCCGATGCCCTCGAACACCTCGGCCGCGACGGCTTCCGGGCTCATCAGGGTGGTCTTCGCGGCGTCCGCGGAGGCGGAGTGGCGGATGATGTAGATCACCACGTCCAGGAACTCGATCGCGCGGAGCAGGCCCTCCAGGATGTGCGCGCGGTCACGCGCCTTCTCCAGGTCGAACTCGCTGCGGCGGCGGATCACCTCGCGGCGGTGGTTGATGAAGGCGACCAGCGCCTCCTTCAGCGTGAGCGTGCGCGGCTGGTTGTCCACCAGCGCCAGCATGTTCACCGCGAAGTTGCTGCGCAGCGCGCTGTGCTTGTAGAGCTGGTTGCGCACGGAGGCGTACGTCGCACCGCGCGACAGCTCGATGATCATGCGGATGCCGTGACGGTCGGACTCGTCGCGGAGGTCGGAGATGCCCTCGATGCGCTTGTCGCGCACCATGTCGGCGATGCGCTCCAGCAGGTTCGCCTTGTTCACCTGGAACGGCAGCTCGGTCACCACGATCTGGTAGCGGCCGTTGCGCGTCTCCTCCAGCTCCATGCGCGCCTGCATGGTCACGCGGCCGCGGCCGGTGGCGTACGCGTTCCGGATCTCGTTCCTGTCGAAGATCATGGCGCCGGTCGGGAAGTCCGGCCCCTTCACGATCTCCATCAGGTCGTCCACGTCCGCCTCGGGCCGGTCGATCAGCAGCGCGATCGCGTCGCAGATCTCGACCAGGTTGTGCGGCGGGATGTTCGTCGCCATGCCGACGGCGATGCCGGACGAGCCGTTGAGCAGCAGGTTCGGGATGCGCGAGGGCAGTACGGTGGGCTGCTCCATCGACTCGTCGAAGTTCGGCTCGAAGTCCACCGTGTTGCGGTCGATGTCCGCGAGCATCTCGCCGGCGATCGGGGCCAGGCGCGCCTCGGTGTAACGCATGGCCGCGGGCGGGTCACCGTCGATGGAGCCGAAGTTGCCCTGCCCCGCGACCAGCGGGTAGCGCATGTTGAAGTCCTGGGCCATCCGGACCAGCGCGTCGTAGATCGAGGCGTCGCCGTGCGGGTGGAACTTGCCCATCACGTCGCCCACCATGCGGGCGGCCTTCTTGTAGCCGGAGGTCGGGCCGACGCCCAGCTCCTGCATCCCGAAGAGGATGCGGCGCTGCACCGGCTTCAGCCCGTCACGGGCGTCCGGGAGCGCACGCGAGACGATGACCGACATCGCGTAGTCGAGATACGAGTTCCGCATCTCGTCTTCGACGCGGACGGCCTGTACGCCGCTTTCGGGAGTGTCCTGGACCATGCCGCACCCTTCGCGCTCGTGGCAGCGGATCGACTGGGGAACGTCGCGCCGGGGGGAGTAACTGAGCCCTCATGGTACCCCAGCGGGCCCTCTGGAACGAGTCTGAGCGCCGATCGAGGAGCCCCCGCGCTCCCCTGCCGCGCGCCACCCCTAGACTGGCGGACATGCCCGCTGATGCCCTTGCCCCGTACGTGCACCGCGAGGTGGCGCTGGACGCCGCCGGGCGTCGGCTCGTCTTCGCGACCTCGCTGGACCTGTTCTCCTCGCACCAGGTGGACGTGGGGTCGCGGCTGCTGCTACGCACGCTGGATCCGGTGCTCGCCGCCCGTCCCGCCGAGGCGCCCGGCGCGCGCATCCTCGACGTCGGGTGCGGGTACGGGGCGCTGGGGGTGACGCTGGCGGCGTCCCCCGGCGCGGCGGGGGCGCACCTGGTGGACCGGGACGCGCTCGGCGTCGACTTCGCGCTGGAGAACGCGCGTCGCAACGGCCTCGAGGATCGCGTGACCGCCGCGCCGGGACTCGGCTTCGACGCGGTGCCGGAGGGCGCCCGCTACGACCTCGTGGTCTCGAACGTCCCGGGCAAGGCGGGCGAGGCGGTGATCGCGTCCATGCTCCTCGGCGCGCTCGGCGTGCTCGCCCCCGGCGGCCTCGTCGCGGTCGTGGTGATCGAGCCGATCCGCGAGCCGGTGGCGGCGTCGCTCGACCGTGCGGACATTGAGGTGACGCTGCGGCGGGACACCGCGGACTACTCCGTCTTCCACTACCGCCCCGCGCCCGGAGCCGCGTTCCCGCCGCCGGGCGACGCCTTCGCCGCCGGCACGTACGACGCCGCGACGCTGACGTTCGAGGACACACGCGGGGAGCCGGTGAGCCTCGCGACGGTGCAGGGGCTGCCGGGCTACGACCGGGTCGACCTGCTGGAGGAGGCGCTGCTGCGCCGCCTCCCCGCGCTCGCGGCCGGTGCGCGGGTGCTGGTGAGCCACCCCGGGCAGGGCGTCCTCCCCGCGGCCGTGCTGCGCGCCTGCCGCGGCGCATCGCTTGTCCTCGTCGACCGCGACGTGCTCGCGCTGCGCGTGGCGCGCCGCGCCCTGCTCGCGCTGGGCGCCGTCGAGGCGGCCGTGGAGGCGCGCGTGGTCGGCGCGTGGCGGGAGGACAGCGCGGCGGACGCCCGCGCGGACCTCGTACTGGGCGTGCTGCACGAGGGCGGCGGGGCGGCGGCGGTGACGGCGGAGTACCGGGGGCTGCTCGCCGCGGTCGCTCCGGGCGGGCGCGCGCTCCTCGCGGGTTCCTCGACGGCGGTCACGCGGCTGCTCGCGCTGCCGCTGCCCGCCGGCCTGCGTGCCGCGCGGACGCGCCACCGCGGCACGAGCGTGCTGGAGGTGACGCGCGCGGCGAACGCCTGACGCGCCGGCTAGTGCGGGCCGCCGCCCTGGCGCCCGTTGTCCGGGATCGCCTCCATCCGCGCGATGTACGCCTCCGGCAGTCCGATGCGCCGCGCACCCCGCACGATGGTGTCGCGGTACGCGGGCGAGGGCAGGTAGCCCTCCAGGTTCGGCTGCGCGACGGCGTACGAGCGGCAGCGCACCTCGTCCCCCGCGGGGGTCGTGACCCGCACGGTGACGCGACGGTAAGCGGGCGGGTCGCGGAACAGCCCCTCCTGCTCATCGAGGCCGCGCGAGTCCTCGGCGGCGATCAGCCAGAGCGCGCCCCAGATCTCGTCGCCCGGCGCGGGCTGCATGTCGCCCACGCCGCCGAGCCAGGTGTTCTTGGACTCGATCGAGAACGCGAAGCGGTAGTCCGCCAGCCGGGCGATGCTCACCAGCTGCGCGCTCGGGCAGTGCATCCGCAGCCGGTCGACGTCGAGGTTCGAGCCGTAGCCGAAGTAGAGGAACGGCCCCGCGGGGGCCTCGCTGGTCTCGTCCGTCATCTGACTCCCCTGCGACCGCGCCGCGCTGATACGGAGCCGCATCGTAGCGCGGGCTAGCATCGAGGTTGCCGAAGGGGGTGCGCGATGAATGCGATGAACATGGGCATCGACATGGGCATGAAGTGGGGTGGCCGGAAGCGCCGGTGGCGCGACCTGCCGAAGGGCACGCGGCGTGGCCTCGGCATCGCGGCGTCGGTGCAGTTCGCGCTGTTCGCCAGTGCGCTGGTGGACCTGCTGCGCCGGCCGTCGGCGCAGGTGCGCGGCGGGCGAAAGTGGGCGTGGCTGCCGGTGCTGTTCGTGAACTTCGTCGGCCCGGTCGCATACCTGCTCTTCGGACGCCGGGACGCGCCGGAGGAGGCACAGGCCTAGCCCGCGCGGTGTCCGCACGGTCGGGAGACGGAGTCCGAGGTAGGCGGGAAGTGTGGTCGGGGTGCGCAGATTTGAACTGCGGACCTCTTCGTCCCGAACGAAGCGCTCTGCCAAGCTGAGCTACACCCCGAGGCAACGAGCCGCGTGCGGCCCGGGGCTGGAATCGTAGCACCCGCTCCCGGTGCGAGCGAGTGCGGGCGGGCGGACGCCTCCTCCGGGGCAACCTCGACAAATCGCGGGGGCCGGGGTGCCCCGTGCGAGGCCGCGTCGCCTATGATTTCCCGGGCGGGGCGGAAGGGTCGAGACGAAGTGCCACGACTGCCCTGGCGCGGGCGGCGCATGCGTGCCGTGGCCGCCCTGTCCCTGGCCGCCGCCCTCCTGGCGGTCACCCTGTCGACCAGCGACCGCTCCGAGGCACAGACCGCCCGCCTGGGCGATGAGAACTCCTGGCTCCGCATCCAGAACGTCGGCTCGCTGCCGGCGACCGTGGACCTCGACTTCTACGACGTGAACGGCCAGCTGGTGGCGAAGGACGGGTGCCCCCGTCCGAACGTCTGCGACAAGATCACCTCCGGCTCCGGCCGCTCCTTCTTCCAGCAGACGTTCGAGGGCCTCCCGGTGGGCTACCGGGGCTCCGGCTTCCTCACCTCGGACCAGCCGTTCACCGCGCTGATGGCGCGCGACCTGCTGCGCCCGGACGGGACGTACCAGATCGCGGGCGAGAGCCTGCGCCTGGGGACCGGCGTGTCCGAGTACTTCCTGCCCATGGTCGTGAACAACGCAACGCACGTGTCCCGCATCGTCATCGAGAACACGAGCGAGACGGCGGACGCCTGCGTGGAGATCGTCTACCACGCGGACGGGGCGCTCTCCGGCGGGCAGCGCGACCCGGCGAACCCCACGGGCGGCTGCCCGCAGGGCGGTGCGCGCATCGCGCCGCGCGGGTCGATGATTCGTGACGAGTTGAACATCGGCGCGCCGGCGGGCTTCGACGGCTCGGCGCGCGTCCGCACCTACCCCACGGCGACGGGCGTGCCGGCGAACGGGCAGCAGCTGGCGGTGATGGCGGACACGCGCGCTCGCAACGGCGCGGGCCTCGCCTCGTACCGCGGCATCGGCAGCGACGAAGTGAGCCAGGTGGTGCTGCTGCCGCTGGTGAACCGCAACGCGTCGGAGGGCCAGAGCCAGTTCACCACGCGCTTCCGGATCATGAACGCGAACCCGCAGCTCCCGAACGAGGTGACGCTGCTCTTCAGCGGCCGCGACGGCAACGGCGCGGAGATCGAGTTGGAGACGACGGTCACCGTGAACGGCGTGCTGACCTGCGACCAGCGCGGGCCGCTCTGCATGCCGCCGGGCAAGTCGCTCCCCGCCACGTTCATCGGCACCGTCCGCATGCAGGCGGTGAACCCGGTCGCGGTGATCGTGCAGCGCCTCTCCGCGGACGGGTCGATCGCCGACTACCGCGGGTTCACCGGCGCCGAGGCCTCCACGCAGGTGGTGATGCCCGTCGTAGACAAGAACTTCGGCCCGTTCGGCGGCAAGCGCGGGTGGAACTCGTGGTTCCGGGTCCTCGCCTTCGACGGGTCGGCGGCGCAGGTATACGTGGTCTACTACGGCCGGCAGTTCCCCAGCGGGCTGTTCCCGCAGGGCTCCACGCGCATCGGCCCGGAGGGGCTGACCTTCCGCCAGTGGGAGGACGACCGCCTGCCGGACGGCTTCGTGGGCAGCGCGGTGGTCGTGGCCGACCGCCCCGTGGTCGTCGTCGCGAACCTGGAGAGCGACGTATTCGTCGGCGACCCGGTGATGCTCTACAACGGGATCCCGATCAAGTAGCGGCCCGCCCGCGCGCACGAGGAGCAGACATGCAGTACGGATCGCCGTACGGGGCCCCGCGTGGTCCTCGAGGGCGCTCGGGGGGCGGGGCGCGCCGGTCCGGCGGCGGGGGCACGTCCGTCACGCGCACCGCGAACCTGACCACGGCGCAGGTGCTCGCGCGCTTCGATGCGGGGCCCAGCACCGGCGTCTTCACGGACGGCTCCTGCTCCGGGAACCCGGGCCCCGGCGGCTGGGGCGCCGTCTACGTGATGGACGGCCAGGTGCTCGCCCAGGAGTGGGGCGCCGACCCCGCCACCACGAACAACCGCATGGAATTCACCGCGATGATCGAGGGGCTGCGCTTCCTCGGCCCCTCGGAGGCGGTGGACGTGTACACGGACAGCGCGCTGGTGGTGAACACGCTCACCCAGTGGGCGAAGGGCTGGGAGCGCAACGGCTGGCGCCGCCGCGACGGCGAGGTGAAGAACCTCGACCTGGTGCGCGAGGCGTACGAGCTCGCGAAGGAGCGGCCGCTGGCGCGCATCCAGTGGATCCGCGCGCACGACGGCAGCCGCTGGAACGAATACGCGGACGCGCTGTCCACCGCCTACCAGCGCGCCGAGGTATAGCCGCCGTCCGCCTGCACGTCCCGCCGGTCCTGAAGTCCCGGGACTTCCGCCGGTTGCCCCCCTGCGGGGCGCGGGCGATGATCGACGGACCCCACCCGACCGGGCCGCGGCACGCCCGTCGCGGAGAGGAGTCCCCATGACCAGCCCCCTGATGCGCCTCGCCCGCCCCCTGCTCATCGCCGCGGTCGCGGCGGCCGGGGTGCTCGCGGTCGCGTGCGGCGGCGGCGACGCCACGCCGAAGTGGGACGCCCGCAGCGTCGGCTCCTCGATCCGGAACGCGCCGTTCACGCCGGTGATCGTGAACTCCAACCTCGGCAAGGGCCCCACGCGCCTCGCGCTCGCGCTGCTCAAGCAGGACCAGACGCTGGTGCTGGAGGGCGAGGTGACGGCGAAGCTGTTCCGCATCGCCGAGGACCCGGAGCAGCAGCCCGCGCAGGCGACCGCCGTGGGCGAGTACCCGCTGACCGCCCGCGTCATCGACATCGCGGACCACGAGCAGGGCCACAGCCGCCGCCTCGTCCCGCCCGACCGCGATGAGCGCGGCCGCACGCTGGGGACGATCGCGCTCCGCGACACCTCTACCCCCGCGCCCGCGGCCCCCGCGCACGACGGCGCGATGTCCGCGATCTTCACGACGATGGTGAACTTCGAGGAGAGCGGCCGGTACGGCGCGCAGTTGACCGTGAAGACCGGCAGCAAGACCTACCGCAACCTGCTGCTCACGTTCATCGTCCTCGACAAGACGGCGGAGCCGTCCGTCGGTGACGCCGCGCCGAAGACGAAGCAGAAGATCGCGAAGGACGTGAGCGACCTGAGCGAGATCGACTCCTCCACGAAGCCGAACCCGCAGCTGCACGACATCACCGTGGCGGACGCGATCGCCAGCGGGAAGCCCTCGATCGTGGCGTTCGTCACACCGGCGTTCTGCCAGACGCGCTTCTGCGGGCCCGTGGTGAAGAACGTGGTGCTGCCGCTGAGCCAGGAGTACGCCGGCCGCGTGCATGTGATGCACATCGAGCCCTACGACCTGCCGCAGGCGCGGAAGGGCCAGCTGGTCGCGGTGGACGCGGCGCTGGAGTGGAACCTGCGCGCGGAGCCGTTCATCGCCGTGCTCGACCGGCAGGGCCGCGTGACCGCGAAGTTCGAGGGCATCATCGACCTCTCCGAGGTGAAGGACGCGCTGGAGACGACGCTGGCCGCGAAGTAGGCACGCGAGCCGGAGACGCGCCTCGCACGGGCGCGCGGCGCTCCGCCAGCGGGTAGAATCAGCGCGGCCGCGTTCGTTCCGCGGCCAGCTGAGGAGTGCGTTCGTGGCTGAGTTCCGCAAGTTCCTGTTGCGCGGCAACGTGGTCGACCTCGCGGTTGCGGTGGTGATCGGCGCGGCCTTCGGCGCCGTGGTGACGGCGATGGTCGAGGACCTCGTGACGCCGTTCATCGGCGCGTTCGGCGGGCAGCCAGACTTCTCGGCGTGGGTGTTCACGGTGAACGGCAGCGAGTTCAAGATCGGGCACTTCCTGAACGCCGTGATCTCGTTCGTGATCCTCGCCGCGGTGATCTTCTTCTTCGTCGTGAAGCCGGTGAACATGCTGATGGCCCGGGCGCGAAACGCGCCGCCGGTCGACCCGACGACGAAGAAGTGCGACCAGTGCCTGAGCGAGATCCCGCTGATGGCGAAGCGCTGCGCGTTCTGCGCCCAGCCCGTATAGTCCCGGCGGGCCCATCCGGCCCCCAGCCTTGCAGGACGCGCGCGCGGGAATCGCGCGCGTCCGACCAGCTGAACAGGGGCCACCCGTGCTCGCCATCGCGCTCGCGATCGCCGCAGCCTCCTCGTGGGGGTTGAGCGCCGTCCTCGTCCGTCGAGGGCTGCGTGACCTGTCCACCTCCGCGGGGACGCTGCTGTCGCTCCTCTCCGGGCTGCTGTTCACCGCCGTGCTGGTGGCGCTGCTGCAGTTCGACGAGCTGCTGGCGGTGTCGTGGTGGGCGGTCGTGCTCTTCGGCCTGATCGGCGTGCTGAACTTCCCGATGGGCCGCTTCTTCAACTACATGGCGATCGGCCGCCTGGGCGTGGGGCGGTCCACGCCGCTGCTGGCGTCCTCCCCGCTGTTCGCGGTGCTGATCGCGGTGCTCTTCACCGGCGAGCAGCTCACGCTCGCGACCGGCGCGGGCATCGCGCTGATCCTCGGTGGCGTCTTCGTCACGATCACGGCGCCGAGGGGGTAGCGATGAGCCAGGCGCACACCGAGACCGCCCCGGCCGCCTCGCGGCGGACGCTGATCACCGGCGTCGCGTTCGCGCTGGCGGCGGCGCTCTCCTACGGCGGCTCGCAGGTGATTACGCGTCAGGCGCTGGACGGCCTCGCGCCGCCGCTGGTCGGCTCCGTGATCGCGCTGTTCTGGGGCACGCTGGGCTTCGCGATCCTGAGCGCACGCAACCTCGGCGAGCGCGGCGACCACCTCTGGCGCGGGGTGAGCTTCTTCGCCGCCGGCGGCGTCTTCTCCGCGATGGGCGTGCTGCTGATGTTCTTCGCGCTGGAGCGCGGGCAGGTCGTGGTGATCTCGCCGGTGCTGGCGACGAACCCGCTGTTCACCCTGTTCTTCGCCGCCCTGCTGCTCCGCGGCGTCGAGCAGATCACGCTCCGCGTGATCGTGGGCGCGCTGCTGGTGGTCGCCGGGGTCGCCGTCCTCAGCATCTTCTAGCCGCCGCGTGGACTGGCGAGGCGCTCCCCGCGTAGAGTGAGAGACGTCGGGGCCTGTAGCTCAACTGGCAGAGCAGTGGGCTTTTAACCCATCGGTTCAGGGTTCGAGTCCCTGCGGGCCCACCACGCACATCCCGCGCCGCCCGCGTCTCGCCGGCCCGTCCCGCCTCGGTTCCTGCAGCCCGGCTACAGCCCGGACAGCAGTTCGATCACGTTCCCGTCCGGGTCACGCGCGTAGGTGAGCCACACGCCGGGGCGCACCTCCAGCGGCTCGCAGTCGAAGTGCACGCCCGCCGCGCGCAGGCGGTCGTACTCGCCCTGCACGCTGTCCACCGCGAAGCAGAAGTGGTTGATGCCGTGGTCCACGGCCGGGGCGTCCACCGCCTGCGGCCGGCCCGCCGGATGCGTGTACTGGCGCAGTTCGAGGCGCATCCCCTCGCGCAGCATCATCGCGTGCTCCGCGATCGACCCGGTGGCGTGCAACTGCTTGTCGCGCGCCTCGTTCCCCGGGCCCCAGTTGTAGCGGTCGATCACCTCGAAGCCGAAGAGCGAGGTGTAGAACGTGATCGCGCGCTCGATGTCCGGCGTCGAGATGCCCACGTGGTGCAGCGGTCCGATCATGCGATCCTCCCTTGTCCAGCCCTTCGCGCGCCCAGCGTAGCGGCTCCCCCGCACACCCGCACCGCCCGCGCGCGCGCCTCGTCCCCGCGTGACGTGGATGCGAAGATGGGTGCGAGGGACGGGAGCGACGCGATGACGACAGCGCAGCGGCGGGTGGCGGTGGTGACCGGGGCGGGCACAGGCATCGGCCGCGCGGCCTCCATCGCGCTGGCCGAAGCCGGCTACACGCTCGTCCTCGCGGGGCGGCGCGAGGAGCCGCTGCACGAGACCGGCGCGATGCTCGGGGGCGCGGACTACCTGGCCGTCTCCACGGATATCGCGCAGCCCGACTCCGTCGCCGCGCTGTTCGAGGCGGTGCGCGCCGAGTACGGGCGCGTGGATGTGCTGTTCAACAACGCCGGCCTCGCCGCGCCGCCCGGACACTTCGAGGACACGAGCTTCGAGGACTGGAAGCGGGTCGTGGACGTGAACCTGAACGGCGCGTTCCTCTGCTCCCAGGCGGCGATCCGGCTGATGCAGGCGCAGACGCCCGCGGGCGGACGGATCATCAACAACGGCTCGATCGCCGCGCACGCACCTCGACCGAACGGCGCCGCCTACGCCGCGACGAAGAGCGCGATCACCGGGCTGACGAAGTCGCTGGCGCTGGACGGGCGGCGCATGGGCATCGCCTGCGGGCAGATCGACATCGGCAACGCGGCGACGGAGATGACGGAGCCGATGCAGGCCGGCATCCTCCAGGCGGACGGATCCGTGCGGCCGGAGCCGCGGATGGACGTGGCGGACGTGGGCCGGGCGGTGGTCTACATGGCCAATCTGCCGCTGGAATCCAACGTCCTGTTCATGACGGTCATGGCGACGAACATGCCCTACGTCGGGCGCGGCTAGCGCCCCGATCCGGGGCCGTCCGCACCGCTTTCTTGGCATAACGATCCCCTGCAGCGCGCGCGCAACGTGCGACCCTCGCACTGTCATCAGCGGTATCAGCGCGCTTGGCGTGCGAGGGTGCCTCGCCGCATCCGAGCAACAGCGGAACGTCTGTCACGCGACATTGTGCGCCAGCCGCGCGCAGGTTCGATCACCCAGTGATCGACCGCGGGTGTCGGAACAGAATCGCAAGCCCACAGCCAACGGCTGATGCGGAAGCGCGTCCCTCCCTCCGTAGCATCGGCCCCACTTGAGTCTTCACGGCGCCGATCGAGGCGTGGACGCCATCCACCGCTTCGAGTGAGGGGGTACGGAAATGAATAGCGCAGTCGGGCGCCTGATCCAGCAGGCGCGTGTAGGAAGGCGGCCCAAGTGGTCGCAACAATTCCTCGCTGACGAACTCTGCCGGGTCGGGTATGAGACCACCCGAGAGCAGATCGCTCGCATCGAACGGAGCGAGCCCTGCCGACTGAACGCCGAGCTCCTCGCAGCGGCCGCGATGGTGCTCGAGATCGAGGAACCCGTGCTCCAGGGCGCCATCCTCTCCGACTACCTCTCCGTCTCCGCGGCACTGTCCGTGCGCCTGCCCCGGCCGGCCCACGTGGTGCGTGACGAGATCCCGACGCGTGTCCCGCAGGCGATCCCGCGGCGGTCCTTCGCGTAGCCCCTTCACGACACAGACGATGTGATCGAGCAGTGCGGGGGCGGTGTCGCGACCGCCCTGCGGTGTGTGGTGCCTGTCGATGCGATCGGCCAGACCCCCGCAACCGC
>JBFWQJ010000033.1:0-16134 GCA_050249515.1 Dehalococcoidia bacterium
TAGTCGATCGCCTCGTTGCAGTGCTTGCAGAACCGAACCTTGCGGTTGTCCTCCAGCAGCCGGAAGCCGATCCGCGTCGGCTTGTCGCAGGACTTGCACACCACCGCCAGGTTCGAGATCGCGATCGGCGCCTCGAGGTCGATGATGCCGCCCGGCTGCTGCGGGTTCGTGCTGCGGCGGTGCCGCTTCACCATGTTGACGCCGGTGACGATGGCGCGGGCCTTGTCCGGGATCACCTGGCGCACGGGGCCGCGGCGCCCGCGGTCCTTGCCGGTGAGCACCTGCACCTGGTCGTTCCGGCGGATCTTCGCCGCCACTACAGCACCTCCGGAGCCAGCGAGATGATGCGCATGTAGCGGCGGTCACGCAGCTCGCGCGCCACCGGGCCAAAGATGCGGGTCCCCCTGGGGTTCCCTTCCTTGTCGTTCACCAGCACCGCGGCGTTCTCGTCGAACCGGATGACCGATCCGTCGGCGCGCTGCACCGGCTGCGCCGTGCGCACGATCACCGCGCGCACCACATCGCCCGCCTTCACGTTGCCGTTCGGCTGCGCTTCCTTGACGGACGCGACAATGAGGTCGCCCACGCCGGCGTACCGACGCCGCGTGCCGCCCAGGACGCGGATGCACAGGATCTCCCGTGCGCCCGAGTTATCCGCGACCTTCAGCCGCGTTTCCTGCTGGATCATGAGCCGGCCTGCTCCCCTTCCGCAGGGGCCTCAGCGTCCTGCGCGTGCGACGCGCTGCGCTGCATCTCCTGCACGAGCGCGGCGTCCAGGCTCTCCGGAGCCACCTCCGCCACGGCCCGCTCCGTGAGGACCTCCACCAGCATCCACCGCTTCATGCGGCTGATCGGCCGGCACTCCTCGATCCGCACCAGGTCGCCCACGGTCGCCACGTTGTGCTCGTCGTGCACGTGGTACTTCTTGGTGCGGCGGATCACCTTGTGGTAGATGCGGTGGCTCGAGGCACGCTCGATCTCCACCACGATCGTCTTGTCGTTCTTGTCGGACACCACCGTGCCCACGCGGGGCTTGCGGTTGACGACTCGCTCTGCGGTCATGCGCTACTCCCCGTTCCCGGCGGCCGCGATCGCGGAGTCCAGCTCCGCCAGGATCGCGCGCTCCCGGATCAGCGTGCGAGCGCGCGCGATCCGGCGGCGGGTCTTCTCGATCTGAGAGGTGTTCGCCAGCTGACGCGTGGCCGCCTGGAAGCGGAGGTTGAACAGCGCCTGGTGCGCCTCGTCCAGTGCCTTCGCCAGGTCCGCGTCGTTCAGTGCGCGCAGCTCGGTGGCCTCCTTGCTCATGAGTAGACCTCCTCGCGCATCAGCACCTTCGTGTCCACGGGCAGCTTGTGGTGCGCCTTGCGGAACGCCTCGCGCGCCGCCGCCTCCGGCACCCCGGCCACCTCGAACATGACGCGGCCGCGCTTGACCACGGCCACCCAGCGGTCCGTGGCGCCCTTGCCCTTGCCCATGCGGACCTCGACCGGCTTCTTGGTCACCGGCTTGTCCGGGAAGATGCGGATCCACACCTTGCCACCACGGCGGAGCGAACCGGTGATCGCGCGACGGGCCGCCTCGATCTGCCGGGAGCTGACCCACGCCGTCGTCTGCGCCTGCAGGCCGAACTCGCCGAAGGCGACGAAGTTGCCGGCCTGGGCCATGCCCCGACGCTTGCCACGGAACTGCTTGCGGTACTTCGTCCGCTTCGGCATCAACATGGCGTTACTCGCTCTCCACGCCGGTGACGATCAGCGGATTGGTGTCCGGCGTGACGTCGCCCTTGTAGATCCAGCAGCGCACACCAATGACCCCGAAGGTCGTGTTCGCCTCCGCCTGCCCGAAGTCAATGTCCGCACGCAGCGTGTGCAGCGGGACGCGCCCCTGCATCTCCTGCTCCGTGCGCGACATCTCCGAGCCGCCCAGGCGCCCGCCGATCTTCACGCGGCACCCCAGCGCGCCCCGCTGCATCGTGCGCTGCACTGACTGCTTCATCGCGCGGCGGAAGGCCACGCGGCGCTCCAGCTGGTCCGCGACCGACTTCGCGACGAGGTACGCGTCCAGCTCCGGGACGCGGATCTCCTCGATGTTCAGGCGGATGCGGCGTTCCGTAGCGGACTGCAGCAGCCCCCGGAGCATCTCCGCGTTCGCGCCACCGCGGCCAATGACAATGCCCGGCTTCGCCGTGTGCACCGTCATGGTGACCTGGTTCGCGTTGCGGTCGATCGTCACGCTGGACACGCCGGCGTCCGGCAGCGTCTTCTTGATCAGGTTGCGCAGGCGCGAGTCCTCAAGGGCCAGCTCCGGGTAGTGTCGCTGGTCCGCGAACCACTTGGACTGCCAGTCCTTGGTGACGCCGACGCGGAACCCGTACGGGTGTACCTTGCGGCCCATTAGAACTCGTCTCCCTCGACCACCACGGTGATGTGGCTGTACCGCTTCAGCACCGGGGCCATCCGGCCACGCGAGCGCGCGCGGTAGCGCTTCAGCGTGCGCGCGTCGCCGGCGACGGCGCTCTTCACCCGCAACCCGTCCGGGTTCAGGTCGAAGTTGTTCTCCGCGTTGGCCGCGGCCGACTTGATCACCTTCCAGACGATGCGAGCCGACGGCTGGGGCATGAACTCCAGCAGCGACAGGGCCTCGTCCACGGTCCGGCCACGGACCATGTCCAGCACCAGGCGCACCTTGCGGGGCGCGACCGGCTGGTCGTTGGCGAGCGCGCGCACTTCCATTAGCGCTTCCTCGAAGTCGTCTCGGAGCGGCCCTTGTGCCCGCGGAACGTCCGCGTGAACGCGAACTCGCCGAGCTTGTGACCGACCATGTTCTCGGAGCACAGCACCGGGATGTGCCGACGGCCGTCGTGCACGCCGATGGTCATGCCCACCATCTCCGGCATCACCGTGCTCGCGCGCGACCACGTGCGGATGATCTCCCGCCGCTCCGCGCCCTGCATGGCCAGCACCTTCTGCATCAGGCTCGGGTGCACAAAGGGACCCTTCTTGGTCGAACGTGACATGGCCCCTCCTTACCTGCGGCCCTTGCCGCGACGCCGGACGATGAACTTGTCCGTGGACTTGTTGTTGCGCGTGCGGTAGCCCAGAGCGGGCTTGCCCCACTTCGTCTTCGGGCCGGGCATACCGACCGAAGCCTTGCCTTCACCACCACCGTGCGGGTGGTCGACCGGGTTCATCACGGAACCACGCACCTGCGGCCGACGGCCGCGGTGGCGGATCCGCCCCGCCTTGCCCAGCGACAGCTGCGCGTGCTCGGAGTTGCCGACCACGCCCACCGTCGCGCGGCAGGACTCCGGCACCTGGCGCATCTCACCGGAGGGGAGACGCAGCAGCGCGTAGCCGTTGTCCTTCGCCATCAGCTGGATGCCGTTCCCGGCGGAGCGGGCCAGCTGGCCGCCCTTGCCCGGGACCATCTCCACGCAGTGCACCGTGGTGCCCGTGGGCAGCGCGGACAGCGGCAGCGAGTTCCCCCGCGCCACCGGCGCGTCGTTCGCGGAGAGCACCGCGTCGCCCACCTTGATGCCGTCCGGCGCCAGGATGTAGCGCTTGTCGCCGTCCGCGTAGAACACCAGCGCGATGCGCGCCGAGCGCCCCGGGTCGTACTCGATCGCGCGCACCGTGCCCGGCACGCCGAGCTTGTCGCGCTTGAAGTCGATGATGCGGATGCGGCGCTTCGCCCCACCGCCGCGGTGGCGCGTGGAGATCTTGCCCCAGCCGCGGCCGCTGGTCCGGGTCTTGGTCGCCAGCAGCGACTTCTCCGGCGACTTCTTCGTGATCTCCTCGAAGGTGAAGCCGGAGGCGTTGCGACGCCCGTCGGACGTGGGCCGGAATTTTCGAATCGGCATGTGGCTCTCCTACACGCCTTCGAAGAATTCGATGGACTGGCCGGCTGCGACCTTGACCATCGCCTTCTTGTAGACGGGGGCCTCGCCCGCCGGCTTGCCGAACTTGTTTCGGCGGCGGCGGCCGTGGGCCATCGTCGTGTTCACTTCTTCAACGGTGACGTTGAACGCCTTCTCCACCGCCGCCTTGATCTGCGGCTTGTTGGCGCCCACGGCGACCTCGAACACGTACTGCCGGTGCCCGGCCAGGAGCGTGCTCTTCTCCGTCACGATCGGACGGCGCAGCACCTCGTAGACGTGGATTTCCTTCGGCATCGCTTAGGCCTCCGCCCCAGCAGTGACCGCCGGAGCCGGCGCCGCGCGGCGGCTGGCCGCGCGCTCCCCGCCCCACAGCGCCTCAATGCGGCGCACGGCGTCCACCGTGAGCACCAGCGTCTTGTGCGCCAGCATGTCGGCCACGTTCAGCGTGTCCGCCGGCACCACCCGCGCCCCGTCCACGTTGCGCGCGGACTTCAGCGCCGTGCGGTCCGGAGCGCCGGTGACGATCAGCGCGGACTGGCCCGCACCCGTCGCCTCCAGCATCGCCACCACCGCCTTCGTCGAGGGCCCGGCGAGGCCGAGGCCGCTCACGACCTTCAGGCGCTCTTCCGCGGCGCGCGCCGAAAGCACGGAGCGGATCGCCAGGCGGCGCATGCGCTTCGGCAGCTTCTGCGTGTAGTCGCGCGTGGTCGGGCCGAAGACCACGCCACCGCCGCGGTGCGTCGGCGAGCGCAGCGGACCCTGCCGGGACATGCCCAGCCCCTTCTGGCGGCGCGTCTTCCTGGTGGACCCGGCCACCTCACCGCGGCTGCGCGTGTTGGCCAGGCCGGCACGGCGCGCGGCGAGCTGCGCGAGCAGCGTCTGGTGCACCACCGCGTCGTTCGGCGCCACGCCGAACACCGCGTCGTCCACCTCGATCGTTTCAGCCGCCTGCCCGGCGGCGTCGAGTACCTGGAGCTTCATTATTCCTGGGCCTCGCTCTGCTCGGCGCCCGTCTCGGTCGCGGCCTCGGCGTTCTCCGCCATCGCCTCCGCGTCCTCCACCGGCTCCGCCTCGTCCACGGCCTCAGCGATCGCGGCCTCCACGGCGGCGGTCGGGAAGACCGGCGGCGTGTACGCCTTCAGCGCGGGCCGGCGCGCGTTCCGCACGCTCACGATCGAGGTGCGCGGGCCGGGCACGGAGCCCTGCACGAACAGCAGGTTTCGCTCCGGGTCCGTGGCCACCACCAGGCAGTTGAGAACGGTCACCGTCTCGTCGCCCATGTGACCGGCCATCTTCTGGCCCTTGTACACGCGACCCGGCGTGGTGCCGGCGCCCAGCGAGCCGGGCGCGCGGTGGCGGTCCGACTGACCGTGCGTCTTCGGCCCGCCGCGGAAGTTCCAGCGCTTCACGCCGCCGGCCCATCCGCGCCCCTTGGAGGTCGCGGTCAGGTCAACGTACGTGCCCGGCTCGAACTGGCCGCAGGTCAGCACCTGGCCCACGGAGTACCCGCTGGTGTCGTCCACCCGGTACTCCTTCAGGGTGCTCAGCGTCTCCCGCTCCAGCCCGGCTCCCCGCAGGTGCCCGCGCTGCGCCCTGGTCAGGCGCTTGCGGTTCCCGGAGAACGCCAGCTGCACGGCGCTGTACCCGTCACGGTCGGGGGTGCGCAGTTGAGTCACGTAGTTCGGGCCGAGCTCGATCACGGTGACGCCGCGCACGCGGCCGGAGCCGTCGTACACGCGCATCATGCCGAGCTTCCGGCCGATCATCCCGGTGGTCATACCCGGTTCCTTAGAGCTTGATCTCGATGTCCACGCCGGACGGCAGCTGAAGCCGCATGAGCGTGTCCACCGTGCGCGAGGTCGGCTCGACGATGTCGATGAGCCGCTTGTGCGTCCGCGTCTCGTACTGGTCGCGGGAGTCCTTGTCGATGAACGGCGAGCGCATCACCGTGTAGCGGCGGATCCGCGTCGGCAGCGGCACCGGGCCGGCAACCACCGCCCCCGTGCGCTCCGCGGAGTCCACGATCTGCTTCGCCGAGGCGTCCAGGACGCGGTGGTCGAAGGCCTTCAATTTGATGCGGATTCGCTGTTGCGGCATCTCGGATCCCCTGACGGGTGAACGTGCTTCTCGTGATCGCCCGCGCCCCGGTCGAGGCGCGGGCGGCTGGGTCTCTTACTCGATGATCTTGGTGACGACGCCGGCGCCCACGGTGCGGCCGCCCTCGCGGATGGCGAAGCGGAGGCCTTCCTCGATGGCGATCGGGTAGATGAGCTCAATGTTCATCTGGATGTTGTCGCCGGGCATCACCATCTCGGTGCCCTCCGGCAGGTTCGCCGTGCCGGTCACGTCCGTGGTCCGGACGTAGAACTGCGGGCGGTACCCGTTGAAGAACGGCGTGTGACGGCCGCCCTCCTCCTTGGAGAGGACGTACACCTCGCCCAGGAACTTCTTGTGCGGGGTGATCGCACCCGGAGCGGACAGCACCTGGCCGCGCTCCACCTCGGTCCGCTCAATGCCGCGCACCAGGCAGCCGACGTTGTCGCCCGCCTCGCCCTGGTTCAGCGTCTTGTTGAACATCTCGACGCCGGTGATCGTCGTGGACTTCGTCGCCTTCACGCCGACGATCTCCACCGTGTCGCCCACCTTCACCACGCCGCGCTCAATGCGGCCGGTGAGCACGGTGCCGCGGCCCTTGATGCCGAAGACGTCCTCGATCGCCATCAGGAACGGCTGGTCCACGGGACGCGCCGGCTGCGGGATGAAGCTGTCCACGGAGTTCATCAGGTCCCAGATGCACTTGTACTCAGGCGCGTCCGGGTCGGTGCTCGTGGACTCCAGCGCCTTCAGCGCGGAGCCGCGGATGATCGGGGTGTCGTCGCCGGGGAAGCCGTTGTCGGAGAGCAGCTCGCGCAGCTCCAGCTCGACGAGCTCCAGCAGCTCCTCGTCCTCCATCATGTCGCACTTGTTCAGGAACACCACGATCGAGGGCACCTCGACCTGGCGCGCCAGCAGCAGGTGCTCACGCGTCTGCGGCATCGGGCCGTCCGGCGCGGCGACCACCAGGATCGCGCCGTCCATCTGGGCGGCGCCGGTGATCATGTTCTTGATGTAGTCCGCGTGGCCCGGGCAGTCCACGTGCGCGTAGTGACGCGCGTCCGTCTGGTACTCGATGTGCGAGATGGCGATCGTGATGCCGCGCGCACGCTCCTCGGGAGCGTTGTCGATCTGGTCGAACCGGCTGAAGTCCGCGAACCCCTTCAGCGACAGCACCTTCGTGATCGCCGCCGTCAGCGTCGTCTTGCCGTGGTCAACGTGACCGATCGTACCGATGTTCGCGTGCGGCTTGTTCCGCTGGAATACGCCCTTGGCCATCTCTGTTCTTCCCGTCTCCCAGTCGCGTCCGGACCCGCCTCTTAGGCGCCGGCGCCCTTCGTCTTCTTGCTGATCTCGTCCGCGACGCTCGCCGGAACGCGCTCGTAGTGGTCGAACTCCATCGAGAACGCCGCGCGACCCTGCGTCATGGAGCGGATGTCCGTCGTGTAGCCGAACGTCTCGGCCAGCGGCACCAGCGCCCGAATGATGCGGGTGTTGCCACGCAACTCGGATCCCTGCACCAGTCCCCGGCGAGAGGACAGGTCGCCGAGGATGTCGCCGAAGTGGTCCTCCGGCGTCGTCACCTCAAGCTTCATCACCGGCTCCAGCAGGACGGAGCCCGCCTTCTGCAGACCGTCGCGCATCCCCATGGAGCCCGCGGTCTCGAATGCCATTTCAGACGAGTCCACGTCGTGGTACGAGCCGTCCACCACGGCCACGTACACGTCCACCACCGGGTAGCCCGCCTTCTGGCCGCTGGCCAGCGCGCTCTCCACGCCGCGGCGGACGGAGCTGATGTACTCGCGCGGGATCGACCCGCCCACGGTCTTGTCCTCGAACAGGAAGCCCGCGCCCGGGTCGCGCGGCGCGACCTCCAGGATGCAGTGGCCGTACTGGCCGCGACCGCCGGTCTGGCGGACGAAGCGGCCCTCGGCGCGCGTCGGGTGCGTGACCGTCTCGCGGTACGACACCTGCGGCCGGCCGATGTTCGCGTCGACCTTGTACTCGCGCTTCATGCGGTCCACGAAGACTTCGAGGTGCAGCTCGCCCATGCCGGAGATGACCGTCTGACCGGTCTCCTCGTCCAGGCGGACGCGGAAGGTCGGGTCCTCTTCCAGCAGCTTCTGCAGCGCCTCGCCCATCTTCGCCTGGTCGTCGCGCGTCTTCGGCTCGACCGCCACGGAGATGACGGGCTCGGGGAACACGATCGCCTCGAGCATCGCGGGGTGCTCACGGTCGCAGAGGGTGTCGCCCGTGAAGGTGTCCTTCAGGCCGATCGCGGCGGCGATGTCGCCGGCGCGCACCTCCTCGACCTCCTCGCGGGAGTTCGAGTGCATCTTCACGATGCGGCCGAAGCGCTCGCGCCCGTTGCGCGTGGAGTTCATGACCGTGTCGCCGGACTTCGCCACGCCGGAGTAGACGCGGAAGAAGACCAGGCGGCCCACGAACGGGTCGGAGACGACCTTGAACGCCAGCGCCGTCAGCGGCTCGTTGTCGTCAGGCGGACGCTCGAACGTGACCTCGGCGTCGGTCGGCAGCTGCGCCGTGACCGGGGGCACGTCCAGCGGGGAGGGCAGGTAGGAGATCACCGCGTCCAGCAGCCGCTGGACGCCCTTGTCCTTCAGCGCCGTGCCGCAGAGCACCGGGTTGATCGTGCCCGCAATGGTGGCGCGGCGGATCGCCTTCACCAGCTCCGTGTTGTCGATCTCGTGACCTTCGAGGAAGGAGACCATCAGCTGGTCGTCGTTCTCGGCGACCCGCTCGATCATCGTCTCGCGCCCGGCCTGCGCCGCTTCGGCGAACTCCGCGGGGATGTCCTTCTCCACCACGTTGAGGCCGCGCTCACCCTCGAAGTAGACGGCCTTCATCTTGATCAGGTCGACCACGCCCTGGAACGCGTCCTCCGCGCCCATCGGGATCTGCACCGGCACCGGCACCGCGCCCAGGCGGGAGACCATCATCTCCACGCAGCGCTCGAAGGACGCGCCCATGCGGTCCATCTTGTTCACGAAGCACATGCGCGGGACGTTGTACTTGTCCGCCTGGCGCCACACCGTCTCCGACTGCGGCTCCACGCCGGCCACGCCGTCGAAGACCACCACACCGCCGTCCAGGACGCGCAGCGACCGCTCCACCTCAACCGTGAAGTCAACGTGGCCGGGGGTGTCGATCAGGTTGATCGTGTGGCCGTCCCACTGCGCGGTGGTCGCGGCGGACGTGATGGTGATGCCGCGCTCGCGCTCCTGCTCCATCCAGTCCATGACCGCCGTGCCCTCGTGGACCTCGCCGATCTTGTAGGTGCGCCCGGTGTAGAACAGGATGCGCTCGGACACGGTGGTCTTACCGGCATCGATGTGCGCGATGATGCCGATATTGCGGACACGGTCGAGCGGTACGGTCCGGGCCATCTAACCCTCGATTGCTTTCTCTGCGGCTGACGTTCAGCGGGGCCGGGCCGCACCTGCGCCGCGGGCGGACCCACGCCGAGTGCTGACCCGCGCTCCCCTGCGGATTACCAGCGGTAGTGCACGAACGCCCGGTTGGCCTCAGCCATCCGGTGCGTCTCTTCCTTACGACGAATCGCGTTGCCGGCGTTGTTCGCGGCGTCCAGCAGCTCGGCAGCGAGCTTCTCGGACATCGAGCGACCACCGCGGCGGCGCGAGGACTCCAGCAGCCAGCGCAGCGCCAGCGCCTGGCGGCGCTCGCTGCGGATGTCCACCGGCACCTGGTAGGTGGCGCCACCGACGCGGCGCGGCTTCACCTCAATGACCGGGGTCACGTTGCGCACGGCGGCGTCGAACACGTCGATCGCGCGGCGGCCGGTGACTTCCTCGATCTTGTCGAAGGCGTCGTAGACCACGCGCTCAGCGGTGCTCTTCTTGCCATCGCGCATCAGGTTGGACATGAACTTGCTGACCACGCGCGACTGGTTGCGCGGGTCCGGGATCGTGGGGCGGGTAGCGGCGCGGTTTCGGCGCATCTTGAGTCCCTTACGCCTTCCGCGTGCCGTACTTGCTACGGCCGCGCTTGCGGTTCTTCACGCCCTGCGCGTCCAGCGCGCCACGGACGATGTGGTAGCGGACGCCCGGCAGGTCCTTCACACGACCGCCGCGGATGAGCACCACGGAGTGCTCCTGCAGCGTGTGACCCTCGCCCGGGATGTACGCCGTCACCTCGATGTTGTTCGAGAGGCGGACGCGCGCGACCTTGCGCAGCGCGGAGTTCGGCTTCTTCGGCGTCACGGTGCGCACCTGGGTGCACACGCCGCGCTTCTGAGGCGAGCCCTTCGGCGATCGCTTCATCCGGTTCTTCAGCGTGTTGAACCGGAAGCGCAGCGCCGGCGCCTTCGTCTTCTTGCGAATCGGGGTCCGCGGCGTGCGGACCAGCTGATTGATCGTCGGCACGCCGACTCCCCACTCTTGTCCCCGGCCCTTATCCCCATGCGGGACAGCCGACCGAGGGCTGAAATCAGACAACACGAACGGCCGAATGGCTGTCGGATGAGCCTGCCACGTGCCCGGAGTCGGACTGCGTGCGCCGCCGCACTCTCAGCCCGTCCGAGGACGTCGGTCCTCATCGCGAACCGGCCAAACGACCGACAGATCGCGAGAAACTGCGCACCTGTAAGAGGCGCGACCTCTGAGTCTGGGGCTGGTACGAGCCTATGTCAAACCCCACTGGCAGGAATCCCCCGCCTGTGGGCCCGTCCGCGGCACCTTCCGGCCTGCATCAGCCCGCCAGATTTGCCGAGGTTCGGCGCCCGGTGGCCCGCTAGCGCCGCAGGATGACCTTCGTGAACGACTCCCGGTACGGCGAGGCGCCCTCGTCGCCGGCCTCCCGCGCCGCCTTCGCGCGGTCCTCCCACTGCTGCATCGTCTGCTCCGCCGTGCGGCCGTGCACCTGGGAGACGTGCGCGAGGATCGCGTCGATCTTCGTGCGGATGACGGGCGTGATGTCCACGTGGTAGTCGGCGTTCTGCGTGCCGGCGAGGAGCATGGCCTGCGGGCGGAACGGCTCCAGCTCCTCTTCCTTGTCCAGGACGTAGTAGAGGTGGTCGTCCGCCGCCGGGTAGATCGCGTCGTACGTGGCGCGGCCGGTGTTCCGGTGGTCGCGGTGGTTGAAGCCGGGGCGGAAGCCGTCCCAGGTGATGACCAGCTCCGGCCGGTGCAGCCGCAGCTGCCGCACGATCAGCCCGCGCAGCTCGTCGTCGTCATGCACGTACCCGTCCGGGAAGCCGAGGAAGATCGGCTCGTGCGTGCCGAGGATCGCGCTGGCGTTGCGCTGCTCCTCCTCGCGGATGCCCGCCAGGTACTGGGGCGTGACCTCCGGGTCCTTCGTGCCCTTGTTCCCGCTGGTCGTGACGACCACGTTCACGTCCCAGCCGCGGCTGCACAGCAGCGCCAGCGTGCCGCCGCTGGTGAACTCGGCGTCGTCCGGGTGCGCGAAGATCGCGAGCGCGCGCTTCGGCGCCTTCGCCTCCAGCTCCTCCAGCAGGTCGCCGGCCGGGTCGATGTTCTGGGCCTCCGGGTAGCGGCCCGCGATGGTGCGCGGCGTGGGGCGCGAGGAGGTGGGCTGTGAGGCGGGCTGCGTCGTCATGCGGGCAGTCTACCCCGCCCGGGCGCACTGCCAACGACGGAGCAGTCCTCGTCCGGCTCCGTCGCCAGCCCCTCCAGCACGCCGCACACGGAACGCGCGACCTCCGTCCAGGAGTACGCGCGCATCCGCTCCGCCGCGGCGCGGCCCAGCGCCCGCCGCAACTCGTCGTTGCGCAGCAGCAGTTCGATCTTCTCGGCGAACGGCTCCGGGCAGCGCCACGGGATCAGGTACCCGGTCCGCCCGTCCGCCACCGTCGAGGACAGCCCGCCCACCCGCGAGGCCACCACCGGCACGCCGGAGGCCATCGCCTCCACGGCGACCAGCCCGAACGACTCGTAGAACGAGGGCACGGCCACCACGTCCGCGGCGTTGTAGTACGCCGGCAGCACTTCGTGCGGGCGCGCCCCGACGAGCCGGACGTGCTCCGCGACGCCGAGGTCGGCGGCCAGCGCACGCAGCCCCGCCAGCTCCCGCTCCGCGCGGTCGTCCCCGCCGATCACCGACAGGACCACGCGGCGACGGTCGCTGAGCTGCGCGATCGCGCGGATCAGGATGTCGAAGCCCTTGAGCGGCTCGATGCGGCCGATCGCCAGCACCATGCGCTCGTCCGGGTCGATGCCCAGCGCGGCGCGCGCCTCCGCCTGCGGGCGCGGCTGGAACTGCTGAAGGTCCACGCCCAGCGGCACGACGGCCACGCGGCTCGCGGGGACGCGGTAGATCTGCATCAGCAGGCGCCGCTCGTGCTCCGTCGCCGCGACCACGCGGTCGAGCCCCTGCACCAGCCGCCGCTCCGCCTCGATGCGCTCCGGGGCCTCCGACTCGGAGGCGCGGGCCCGCAGCTTCACCTCCGCCAGCGTGTGGAACATCGCCGTGTGGGGCACGTCCCACCGCTGCGACAGCAGCGCCCCGGCCTCCGCGGACAGCCAGTAGTGCGAGTAGATGACGTCGTAGGTCACGCCCTCGCGCGCCCGGAACGCCTCCACGCCGTCGGCGAAGGTCTGCGTGAGCGCGACCATCTCCTCCTTCTCGATGCGCTCCGCCGGGCCGGCCGCGACCTGCACGAGGCGCGCCGAGGCGGCGCCGTCCGCGCCGCTGCCATCGCCGGGGTGCATCGAGCGCACCTCGGCCTCGTCCGCCGAGGAGCGGCGCGTGAACACATCGACCTCGATGCCGAGCGCGGCGAGCTGGCAGGCGACCTCGCGCACGTACACGTTCATCCCGCCCGTCTCGCGGCCGCCGAGCGGCGCGAGCGGCGAGGTGTGCAGTGAGAGCATGGCGATGCGCATGGCTCGACCTCTCGAGGGCCCGGCTAGCGCCCGATGAGCCGCAGGAACTCCTGCCGCGTGTTCTCCGTCTCGCGGAAGCGCCCGCGCATCGCGGAGGTGACCATCAGCGCGCCCGGCTTGCGGACGCCGCGCGCCGTCATGCACAGGTGTTCCGCCTCGATCACCACGCCCACGCCCTTCGCGCCCAGCGCGCCCTCGATCGCGTCGGCGATCTGGCCCGTGAGGCGCTCCTGCACCTGCGGCCGCCGCGCGTAGATCTCCACCGCGCGCGCGATCTTCGACAGCCCGACGATGCGCCCGTCCGGCAGGTAGCCCACGTGCGCGGTGCCGTGGAACGGCAGGAAGTGATGCTCGCACATGGAGTAGAACGGGATGTCCTTCAGGATCACCATCTCGTCGTGACCCTCTTCGAACTGCACCGCCAGCTGCCCGGCCGGATCCTCGTGCAGCCCGCCGAAGAGCTCCAGGTACATGTCCGTGATCCGGCGAGGCGTGTCCGCCAGCCCCTCGGACGCGCCGTCCAGTCCCAGCTGCGTGATCAGCGTGCGGACGGTCTCGATCACCGCCTCGCGGTCGACGGCGTGCTCGGTGTGTTCAGGTGCAGATGCCATGCAGGCCACCCTCGAGGTGCGTGAGATTCCACGGTGTCCGGAGTGCAATCAATCGTAGCACCGGGCGTGCGAGGGGCCGCGGGACGGGCGGGGCCGGGCGGCGCGAGGACAGACTAGCGGTAGTGGGCGTCGCGCTCGGCCTTGAACGCGTCCCAGCCCTGCGCCTGCATCATCGCCCGGCGTTGCGCCGCGGCGGCGTCCGCCTCGCGCTGGGCCACGGCGGCAAGGTCGCTGATCGCCGGGTCGGCGTGGTAATCGAACGCCTCCATGAACCCGGCGATCTCGTGGACGCGGTTGATGATCTTCTTCATCACCACCATGGTGGAGGGCGGCAGCGCCGCCATGCGCTGCGCCAGCGCCTCCACGGTCGCATCGAGCTCGGCGGCCGGTACCACCTGGTTCACGATGCCGACGCGCTGCGCCTCCTGCGCGGTCATCGTGCCGCCGGCGAGGAGGATCCACTTCGCTTCCTTCAGCCCGGTGAGGAACGGCGTGATCAGCATCGGCGGGGTGAGGCCGTTGCGAATCTGCAGTTCGCCGATCACGGCCTCCTCGGCCGCGACGGTGATGTCGCACATCCCCGCGATCTGGAAGCCCATCCCCACCGCCGGACCGCGCACCGACGCGATCACCGGCTTCGACATCGCCCAGATGCGCATGCCGCACTCCGGCATGGTGGCCGTCTGCAGGTCGTCCGGCTTCGGGTAGTACTGCACGGACTGCAGGTCGGCCCCCGCGCAGAACGCGCGGCCCGCCCCGCCGATCACCAGCACCCGCACCTCCGGGTCCGCTTCCGCCCGCTCCAGCGCCCGGTAGAGGTGATGCGAGAGCGACCAGTCCGCCGCGTTGAGGATCATCGGGCGGTTGAGCGTGATCCACGCCACGCCCTCGCGCACCTCGTACAGCACGTCGCGCTCGGAGGGCGCGGGGACCTCGATGCCCTCCGGGGTGTAGCGGCGGCCGGGGAGCTGCTGCTCCTTCGGCACCACCGGGTGCTCGCCGGACGGGCGGTTCGTCACGCGGCGCGCGCCTACGCCCAGCCGAGCGCGCGCTCGACGGATGCGAGGTCGGCGTCGGCGTGGTGGATCTGCGCGGTGATGCCCAGCGCCGTGTCCGGGTCCTTCAGGCCGTTGCCGGTGATGATGCACACGGCGGTCTTCCCCGACAGGTCGGCGCCCTCGCGGTGCTGGCGGATGAGCCCGGCGACCGAGGCGGCCGAGGCCGGCTCGCAGAACACCGCCTCCTCCGCCGCCAGCCTCCGGTACGCCTCGAGGATCTCGTCGTCCGTGACGGCGCGGATGCGGCCGCCGGAGCGGTCGCGCGCGTCCACGGCCATGTCCCACGACGCCGGGTTGCCGATGCGGATCGCGGTGGCGATCGTCTCCGGGTGCTCCACGGGCGCGCCGTTCACGATCGGCGCGGCGCCCGCCGCCTGGAAGCCCCACATCTGCGGCAGCGTCCGCGCGCGCTCCAGCTGGTAGTACTGCTCGAAGCCGCGCCAGTACGCGCTGATGTTGCCCGCGTTGCCCACGGGGATGCACAGCACGTCGGGCGCCTCGCCCAGCTCGTCCACGATCTCGAACGCGCCGGTCTTCTGCCCCTCGATGCGGTGCGGGTTCACGGAGTTGACGAGCGCGACCGGGTGCCGCGTCGCCAGTTCGCGCACCGCGTTCAGCGCATCGTCGAACGAGCCCGCCATCTGCACGATCTCGGCGCCGTGCACGATCGCCTGCGCCAGCTTGCCCATGGCGATCTTGCCGTCCGGCACCACCACGTACGCCTTCAGCCCGTGCCGCACCGCGAACGCCGCCGCCGAGGCCGAGGTGTTCCCGGTGGACGCGCAGATCACCGCCTGCGCGCCGTCCTCCACCGCCTTCGCGATCGCGAGCACCATGCCGCGGTCCTTGAAGGAGCCCGTCGGGTTCATGGACTCCAGCTTGAAGTACAGCGCCCGGAGCCCCAGCTCCCGCTCCAGCGACCGCGAGCGCACCAGCGGCGTGCCGCCCTCGCCCAGCGTCACCATCGGCGTCGCGTCCGTCACCGGCAGCAGGTCGCGGTAGCGTTCCAGGATGAAGCGCGTGGGCAGCGGGCCGCGCTGCGGGCTGGCGGTGGAGGTCACAGCGGCTGCTCCTGCTCTGCCCCGCCGGCCTGCTCATCGAGCCGGACCAGCAGGCTCCGCGCGACGCGCACGTCGCGCTCGATCTCCTCGATGTGCCGCCGGGCGCGATCCTCTTCGGCGCGCAGCACCCGGCGCAGATGCTCCGTCACGGTATCGCGCTGCGACTCCAGCCGCTCCTCCAGCCGCGCACGGTCGCCGGCGGCGCCGGCGCGCTCCCGCGCTGCGAGCGCGAGCAACTCCTGCGCCGCCTCGTTCCCGCGGCGCACGGTCTCGATCTCTTCCTCCAGCGCGCCCAGGCGGTCCTCCACGCGGGCGCGCCCGGAGCGCTGCTGCTCCAGCATGTCCAGCAGCTCCGCCTCGCGGTCGCGGATGCCTCGCAGCGCCGTGACCTCGTCTGCGAGGCGGCGCTGCTCCTCCTGCATCCCGCGCATCCGCACGGCCAGGTCCTCCACCTTCGCCAGCAGTTCCGGCACCGCGCCCGCCACGCGCGCGATCTCCTGCCCCACGCCCCGCGTGGCGTCCTGCCCGGCGACCGCGCGCGCCTCGAGGTCC